>CAMDDY010000156.1 GCA_945893125.1 Bordetella parapertussis | reverse complement strand
ACACCGTGCTGGAATACAAATCCATTATCCGGCGCTTGCGTGAAAAGCGTCCGGACGTTTCGATATCGTCGGACTTCATCGTGGGATTTCCCGGCGAAACCGATGCCGATTTTGAAGCCACGATGAAACTCATCGATGACATAAAATTCGATGGCTCGTACAATTTTGTTTACAGCCGCCGTCCCGGCACACCGGCGGCCGATCTGGCGGACGACACACCCGAAACGGTGAAACTCGCGCGCGTGCAGCGGCTGCAAAGCGTGGTGGATGAACAGCTTCAACACTTTAGCAAAGCGATGGTCGGCACACGCCAGCGCGTGCTGGTCACCGGCCCGGCACGGCGCGAGGGGCAGCTTGCGGCGCGCGCCGATAACAATCGCGTGGTCAATTTCGCGGGCCCGGTATCGCTGATTAACCAGTTCGTTGATGTTACGATTAGCGAAGCGCTGCGCTACTCCCTGCGCGGCGAACTTATTGCAGGCGCATAGACCGTCACCTGAAAATTACTTGAAAAACAATACCTTAGATATCAGCTTTACGCCGGTCAACAATCTGCGGCTGGCGAATTTGTGTGGTGCGCTCGACGAAAATCTGCGCCAGATAGAAAACGCCTGCGACGTGGCCATTGCGCGCCGCGGCGAACACTTCACACTCTCCGGCACGTCCGAAAAAACGCGCGTCGCAGCGCGCGTACTCGAATCGTTTTACGGCAAAGCCGGCAACGCGCTGCATCCCGAAGACCTGCAACTGGGTTTGGTGCAGGCCGCACATACGCCCAGCACGCACAGCGCCACCGGCGAGCCGGTGCTGATCACGCGCCGCAGCGATTTACAGGGCCGCACGCCGCATCAGGTCGAGTATCTGAAAAAAATTCAGGCCCACGACATCACTTTCGGCATCGGCCCGGCGGGCACCGGCAAAACCTATCTCGCGGTGGCGTGCGCGGTGGACGCGTTCGAACGCGACGCGGTGAAGCGGCTGGTGCTGGTGCGTCCCGCCGTCGAAGCCGGCGAGCGATTGGGATTCCTGCCGGGCGACCTGGCGCAAAAAGTCGATCCGTACCTGCGCCCGCTCTACGACGCGCTCTACGATTTGATGGGCTACGACAAGGTGGCGAAAATGTTCGAGCGCGGCGCGATTGAAGTAGCGCCGCTGGCCTTCATGCGCGGGCGCACGCTGAATCACGCCTTCGTGATTCTCGACGAGGCGCAGAACACCACGCCCGAACAAATGAAAATGTTTCTCACGCGCATCGGCTTCGGCAGCAAAGTGGTGGTGACAGGCGACGTGACGCAAATCGATCTGGCGCGCGGGCAAAAAAGCGGCCTCATCGACGCGCACGAAGTACTCAAAACCGTGCGCGGCATTGCGTTCACCTATTTCGGCGCGGAAGACGTGGTGCGCCATCCGCTGGTGCAGCGCATCGTCAACGCCTATGAAGGGCGGAAATCCAGCGGGGGGCGCAAGAATACCGACGTGCAAACGCCCAAGGATTCCGATCAGCCATGAAGGTAAAGGCTGCGCCCTCATCACGATTGGCACGATCGGCACGACCGGCGCAATTAAATCTCGCCGTGCAGTATGCGGTTTCCGCCATCGGCAAACCGACCCGCGCGCAGTTTCGTAAATGGGTGCGCGCGGCCCTCGACCACGATGCACGCGTCACGCTGCGCATCGTCGGGCAAAAAGAAGGCCGCACGCTGAACCGCGCCTACCGCAACAAGGATTACGCCACCAACGTGCTCACCTTTGTGTTCAAGGATAAAGCGCCGTTCGAGGGCGATCTCGCGCTGTGCGCGCCGGTGGTGGCGCGCGAAGCACGCACGCAGAAAAAAAGCCTCGCCGCGCATTATGCGCACCTCACGGTACACGGCTTGCTGCATTTGCAGGGCTACGACCATGAAAACGATCGTGATGCGCAAGTGATGGAGCGGCGCGAAACACAGATACTCGCCAAACTGGGGTATGCTGATCCGTATACCAGTTGACCATGCCGAACGATCCCATAGAAAAGCCCTCCGTCCTCGACCGCATTTCCGCCATGCTGATGCGCGAGCCGGAAAGCCGCGAGCAATTGATCACGCTGCTGCGCTCCTGCGCCGAGCGCAATCTGCTCGATGCCGACGCGCTGGCGATGATCGAAGGCGCGTTGCAGGTATCCGACATGCAGGCGCGCGACATCATGGTGCCGCGCATGAATATGGACATGATCGATATCGCCGAATCGCCCGCTGAATTCATTCCGATGGTGATGGAAACCGCGCACTCGCGCTTTCCGGTGATCGGCGAAAACAAAGATAATGTGATCGGCATCCTGCTTGCCAAGGATTTACTGCGCTATTACGCGGGCGAAGAAGAATTCAACGTGCGCGAAATGCTGCGCCCTGCGGTGTTCATCCCTGAATCCAAACCGCTGAACGTGCTGCTCAAGGAATTTCGCGCCAACCGCAATCACATCGCGATCGTGGTCGATGAATACGGCGGCGTCGCCGGCATGGTGACCATCGAAGACGTGCTCGAACAAATTGTCGGCGACATCGAAGACGAGCACGACATCGACGACGTGGATGAAAAGATCGTACAGGAACGCGGCGGCCAGTTCCGCGTCAAGGCGTTGACGGAAATATCTGATTTTAATGAGTTTTTTGGCACCCACTACGACAACGAAACATTCGACACCATCGGCGGCCTGGTGCTGCAACGCTTCGCGCATATCCCCAAACGCGGCGAGCAGATCAGCATCGACAACCTGTCGTTCAAAGTACTGCGTGCCGATGGGCGGCGGCTGCATTTGTTGCAGGTCGTGAAAAAGAAAGTTTGATGAACGCACGGCGCCCGCGCACATCGCGGCTGGATCTTTCTATTCCGCCATGGGTCGCGCTGATCCTCGCCATACCGCTGGGCGCGTTCACTGTCCTGGGCTTTGAGCCGGTCGGCCTGTCAATGGCCGCATTTGTCACGCTTGCGATCCTTTTCCAGCGCTGGGCGTTTGCGCTCACGCCGCGCGAGGCATTTTGCAGCGGGTACGGTTTCGGTCTGGGATTTTTTCTCGCCGGTGTGTCGTGGATCTACGTCAGCCTTCACACCTTTGGCGCGATGCCGATGCCCATCGCCGCGCTGGCAACGCTGCTGTTTTGCGCGTTTCTAGCATTGTTCCCGGCATTGGGCGGTTATCTAGTCGCGCGCTCGCAACGCTCCATCGTCGTCAAACTGGCGCTGATCGCGCCTGCCCTATGGATGTTGATCGAATGGACACGCGGCTGGATATTCACCGGTTTCCCGTGGCTGACGGTCGGTTATTCACAGACCCCCGGCAGTCCGCTCGCCGGCTACGCGGCGACGCTCGGCGTTTATGGCATATCGCTGGCAATAGCACTGACCGCTGGCGGCCTGACCCTGGTGATCTCGCATTCCTCCAACCGGATCAAGCGGGGAGCGTCCGAACTGAGCGCATTCCGCCGCATCCTTTCAAGCCGCGAGGCCTTTCCCGTGCTGGTGGTCATCGCCAGCATTGTGTTGCTCTGGATCGGCGGCGCCTTGCTGAAACGAATCGAATGGGCGCAACCCACCGGCGTCACCACCACGGTCGCACTGCTACAAGGCAACGTGTCGCAGGACATGAAATGGCGTGAAGACAAACTCATGGCCACGCTGGATGATTACCGCGCCATGGTCAAGGCCAGTCCGGCGCAACTCATCGTGTTGCCGGAGACCGCGCTGCCGTTGTTTTTGCACCAGGTGCCGCCCGATTACCTTGATGATCTGGGGGCACACGCCCGAAAAAATAACGGCGACATTCTGATCGGCGTGCCGGAGCGGTTGCAAAATGGCGAATACTTCAACAGCGTGATTTCACTGGCCGGCGCGCAGCGGCAGCGCTATCGCAAAAGCCATCTGGTGCCGTTCGGCGAATTTATTCCGCTGCGCCCCGTGCTGGGCTGGATCGTCAGCGTGCTGGCAATTCCCTTGCAGGATTTCTCGCGTGGCGCCCTCGATCAACAACCGTTAAACGTCGCCGGCCAGCGCGTGGCGGTCAATATCTGCTACGAAGACGTGTTCGGCGAAGAAATCATTCGGCAACTGCCGCAGGCCACGATGCTGGTAAACGCCAGTAATGTGGCGTGGTTCGGCGATTCGTTGGCGCCGAAGCAGCATTTGCAGATTTCGCAAATGCGCGCCATGGAAACGGGCCGCTACATGCTGCGCGCCACCAACACCGGCATGACGGCGGTGATTGACCAGCGTGGCACAGTCGTCGATGTCGCGCGCGCGTTCACCCGAACCACCGTGACCCACGCCGTGCCCGGCTATCAGGGCACTACGCCTTTTGTCCGCTGGGGCAATTATGCGGCGCTGCTGATCGCGGCGGGCATGTTGCTACTGGCGCTGTTCATGCCGCGAAATGCATAGCCCCGCGCGCGGCACGTTGTCGTAAGTTTCCCTGTAAAATTCGCGGTTTCCGAATGAACCCCGCGATGCAGACATTCCAGCAACTGATCCTGACGCTCAATCACTATTGGGATCGCAATCACTGCGCGCTGCTGCAATCCTACGACATGGAAGTCGGCGCCGGTACCTTTCACACCGCGACGTTTTTACGCGCCATCGGCCCGGAGCCGTGGAACGCCGCTTATGTGCAGCCCTCGCGCCGCCCGAAAGACGGGCGCTATGGTGAAAACCCCAATCGTTTGCAGCACTACTATCAATACCAGGTGGTGTTGAAGCCTTCGCCCGCGAACATTCTGGATTTGTATCTCGGCTCGCTGCGGGAAATCGGCATTGATCCCTTGCAGCACGACATTCGCTTTGTCGAAGACGATTGGGAATCGCCCACACTCGGCGCATGGGGCCTCGGCTGGGAAGTGTGGTTGAACGGCATGGAAGTCACGCAGTTCACTTACTTTCAGGAAGTCGGCGGCATTGCGTGCAAGCCGATCATGGGCGAAATCACCTACGGTCTTGAACGGCTGGCGATGTATTTGCAAGGCGTCGAAAGCGTGTTCGATCTGCAATGGGCGCCCGGCGTGAAATACCGCGACGTGTATTTGCAAAACGAAATCGAGCAATCGACTTACAACTTTGAACAGGCCAACGTCGACATGTTGTTGCAACAGTTCGGCCAGTTTGAGTCCGAAGCGAAGCGCCTGTTTGAAGCGGGCCTGGCGCTGCCGGGTTACGAAATGGTGATGAAGTGCTCGCACAGTTTTAATTTGCTGGATGCGCGCGGCGCGATTTCGGTGACGGAACGCGCGGCCTACATTGGCCGGGTGCGCGCGTTGGCGCGCGCTGCCGCCAGCGCGTACTACCAATCCCGCAAGCTGCGCGGCTTTGAACGCGCCAGCGATGAGGCCGTGCAAGCATTTGTTTCTAAAGAGGAAATTTCCGAGGTTCTGGCGGTTCGTGCAGGAGCGGTACGATGAACGCGCCGCTGTTGGTTGAGCTTTTCACGGAAGAATTACCACCCAAGGCGTTACGACGGTTGGGCGAGGCCTTTGCCACCGTGCTGCGCGATGAACTCGCCGCCGGCGGTTTGCTCGAACCCGATTGCACGATGGCGGTGTTTGCAACGCCCCGGCGTTTGGCGGCGCGTCTGTCCAACGTGCGCGCCAAAGCGCCGGACCGGCAAATCGAAGAGCGCTTGCTGCCGGAAAAAGTCGGTCTTGACGCCGCAGGCAAGCCCACCGCCGCGTTGTTGAAAAAACTCACCGCGCTGGGCCGTGACGAAAGCGCCGTGGCCTCGATTAAAAAAACCTCCGACGGCAAGCTGGTGATGCTGTTTCTGCCGCAGTTGGCCGCCGGGCTAACCTTGCAAGCGGGCCTCGCATCGGCGCTGGAAAAATCCATCGCGCAATTGCCGATTCCGAAAGTCATGAGTTACCAGTTGCCCAACAGCACCGAGACCGTCAAGTTCGTGCGCCCCGCGCACGGATTGGTGGCGCTGCATGGTTCAGAAGTTGTTACCGTGACGGCGTTGGGTCTCACGGCGGGACGCACCACGCACGGCCATCGATTTCTCGGCACGCGCGACATCGAATTAAAAAACGCGGGCGACTATGAATCGCGACTGAAGGACGAAGGCAAAGTCGTCGCCAGTTTTGACGCGCGCCGCACTGATATTGACGCGCAACTCAAGGCCAAAGCCACCGAGCTTGACGGCACGCTGGGCGAATACGAGACGCTGCTGGATGAAGTCACTGCGCTGGTCGAATGGCCGGTGGTCTACGTCGCGGGTTTTGAAAAAGAATTCCTGTCGGTGCCGCAGGAATGCCTGATTCTCACCATGCGCACCAATCAGAAATATTTTCCGTTGTTCAACAAGAGCGGAAAGCTCACCGAGAAATTCCTGGTAGTGAGCAATATGGCAGTGGCCGACCCGGTAAATATCATCGAAGGCAACAAGCGCGTGGTGCGGCCACGCCTGGCCGATGCGCGCTTTTTCTACGAGCAGGATCACAAGGCGCGGCTGGAAACGCGCGTGCCGTCGTTAAGCAAGGTCGTCTATCACAACAAACTCGGCACGCAACTTGAGCGCGTGCAGCGCATGCAGTTGCTCGCGGGGAAAATCGCGCGCTTGATCGGCGCCGACCCGCTGCTGGCGGAGCGCGCGGCATGGCTCGCCAAGGCCGATTTGCTCACCGGCATGGTGGGTGAGTTTCCGGAGTTGCAGGGCATCATGGGCCGCTACTACGCGCGGCATGACGGCGAGCCGGCCCTGGTGGCGGACGCGATCGCGGAACATTACCTGCCGCGCTTTGCCGGCGACAAGTTGCCCGAAAGCCCGGTGGCGTGTTGCGTGGCGCTGGCCGACAAACTCGATACGCTGATCGGCATCTTCGGCGTGGGCATGATACCGACCGGCGACAAAGACCCATTTGCGCTGCGGCGGCATGCGCTGGGGGTGATACGCATACTGGCGGAACGTAAATTGCCGCTGGATTTCGCCCATCTCCTTACGCTCGCGCATGAGACCTTCGCCAAGGGCGTACTGATCGATAACCATGATCGCAAAGGCGTCGCGGTAGCGAACGCACGGGAAGCGAGCATCTTCGTCGCCGAACGCGCCAAGAGCTATCTGCGCGAATTGGGCTATGGCGTGCTGGAAATTGAATCCGTACTCGACCTCTCCCCCAAGCCGCTTGAATATGTGAACCGGCTGGAAGCGGCACGACAGTTTCTGGCGCTGCCGGAAGCCGCAGGGCTGGCCGAGGCCGACAAACGGATACGCAATATCGTAAGCAAGTCGGGCGCGGAGGTCATGGTGGTTAAAGCAGACGACGCGCAGCTGGTAGAAATCGAAGAAAAACAATTACTTAGCCTAACGCGCACGCTGCGAGCGCAAGTCGATGCGTTGGTCGCGCAAGGAAAATTCAGCGAGGCGTTGCTGCTCACCGCCCAATTGCATCAACCAGTAACGCAATTCTTCGACAAGGTGATGGTTAACGTCGAAGATCCGGCCTTGCGCAACAATCGCTTCGCGTTGCTGCATGAAGTGGGCAATCTGACTCATCAGGTGGTCAACATCTCCAAACTCGCCGCATGAAACTGATTGTTCTGGATCGCGATGGCGTGATCAACTACGACAGCGCCGCTTACATCAAGTCGCCGGCCGAATGGCGGCCCATTCCCGGCAGCCTGAACGCGATTGCAAAGCTGAATCACGCCGGCTTTCACGTGGTCGTCGCCACCAATCAGTCGGGCATCGGGCGCGGCTTTTTCGACATGGCGACGCTGAACGCCATCCACGCCAAGATGCATCACGCGCTGGCGCAGGTGGGCGCGCGTGTCGATGCGATATTTTTCTGTCCGCACATGGCGGACGACCACTGCCGCTGTCGCAAACCCAGAACCGGCATGTATGAAGACATTGCGCATCGCTTAAACACCAGCCTCGCGGGCGTGCCGATGGTGGGCGACAGCCTTCGCGACATTGAGGCCGCCACGGCGGTACGCGGCTCACCCCTGCTGGTATTAACCGGCAACGGCAAAAAAACACGGCGTGCGGGGACGTTGCCGCCCGATACCCGCATATTCACCGACCTCGCGGCGGCGGTAGACGCCCTCGCGGATTGACCATGCTGGTTTTTCTGCGCTCCTGTCTTTTTTTGCTGTTCAAGATCGTCATCACGCCTGTTTTTGCGCTGATCGCGCTGCTGACGTTTCCGCTGTCGCGCCTCGCGCGCTACCGCATCATCACCACCTGGTCGCGGCTGATCACCGGCGCCGCGGCGGCGATCTGCGGCGTGCGCTATCGCGTGATCGGCGCGGAAAATATTCCGCGCGAACCCTGCGTGATTCTGTCGAAGCATCAGTCCGCCTGGGAAACCCTGGCGTGGCAAACCATATTTCCGCCGCAGGTATGGGTGATGAAGCGCGAGCTGCTGTGGATACCGTTTTTCGGCTGGGGGCTGGCGATGTTGTCGCCCATCGCGATCAATCGCGGCTCCGGCGGCAAGGCGCTGCGACAGATGGCCGAGCAAGGCCGGGAACGCTTGGCGGCGGGTTTTAATATCGTGATTTTCCCCGAAGGCACGCGGGTTGCGCCGGGCGCGCGCGGCACGTACCATCCCGGCGGTGCGTGGCTGACGGTAAAAACCGGCGCACTGGCGCTGCCGGTGGCGCACAACGCGGGGGAATGCTGGCGCAAGAATGCGTTTATCAAGCGCCCGGGGCTGATCACGGTGAGCATCGGCAAGCCCATCGCCTCGCAAGGATTAACGGCGGCGGAACTGAATCAACGTATCGAAGGGTGGATCGAAAACGAAATGCCCAAGCTAATATCTTATGAACCCAAAAACGGTGCGTAGGATGGGTGCAACCCATCACAAACGTTATGAACCAGATACGCGCGCAGCTTGAGCTGCCCTTCGCGTCGCCCTCACCCAGCCCCGTGGTGGCCTGTTCCGCCGTGCTGGATGGTCAGGCCATCAGCTACGTGCTGCATCGCAGCCACGGACGGCGGCGCATCTCCTTGTCGGTAGACGAACGCGGACTGCGCATCGGTGCGCCGCTGCGCGCCTCAATGCGCGAGATCGAGACCGTGCTGCGCGATCATGCGCGCTGGGTAATGCGCAAACTCATGCAGTGGACGGAAAAACGCGCGCCCGGCCGGCGCTGGGAAAGCGGAGAGTCGCTGATGTTCCTGGGCCGGCCCCTGCAACTGCATATCTCCGCCGGCGCGGAAAACGTCATGCCCCTGGACAGTGCATTGCAAATCTCGACCTCGCGCGCACAGCCGGAAAATATCGCCGCGCTGGCCCGCGCCTGGCTGCGCACACAGGCCTTGTCGGACTTCGCGACACGGATCGAGCGTTATCGTGTCGCCATGGCGGTTACGCCGGCGGATATCCGCCTGTCGAACGCGCGCACGCGCTGGGGCAGTTGCCACGCCAGCGGGCGCATCCTGCTGAATTGGCGGCTGATTCAAATGCCGGCGCGGCTGATCGATTATGTGGTGGTGCATGAACTGGCGCACTTACGCGAAATGAACCATACACCGCGCTTCTGGGCCGTGGTTGAAAAGGAAATCCCGGACTACCCGGCACGGCGCCGGGAAATTCGCCGTGATGCGCATCGCTACATCCTCGATTGAGCCGCCGGGCGCATGGGATCATGTGGCATGCTAAACTTTTGCTCCATCACTCACTTATCGCCGGATCGCCCCATGCGTACGCTCTGCCTGACCTTCGCACTTGCTCTTGCCATGGCGCTCACGGCGTGCGGCTATAAAACACCCTTAACCTTGCCCAAGCCTGACGCCGTGGCACCCAAGCCCGCGCCTGCACCTACACCTGCGCCGGCCGCCACCCCGAATAGCGCCAAGCCGGAATCGAAGTGAGCGCGTTCGTCTATCGCGACGGCAGCCTGCACGCGGAAGACGTTGCGCTGCGCGAGATTGCCGCGCAACACGGCACGCCGTGTTATGTGTATTCGCGCGCGGCGCTGACCGCCGCTTATCGTGACTTCGATAACGCTTTCACCGGCCACGATCACTTGATCTGTTACGCGGTGAAGGCCAATGCCAACCTGGCGATACTCAATCTGTTCGCGCGCCTTGGCAGCGGCTTTGATATTGTTTCCGGCGGCGAACTGGCGCGCGT
>CAMDDY010000155.1 GCA_945893125.1 Bordetella parapertussis | reverse complement strand
CCAGCCCGCAGCGCATGCCGTCGCTGCCCGATGTCGGCACCGTGGCGGAACAGGGATTCCCGGGCTACGAGGACTATACCTGGATTGCGTACTTTGCGCCCACCGGCACGCCCAGGGCAGTCGTCGATAGACTCAATAAAAGTATCGGCGCGATTGTGACGGCGCCCGAATCGCGAGAGCGGCTGTCGGTTTTGGGTTTTGACCCGGTGAACAATACGCCCGAACAGTTTACCGCCTACATCAAGATCGAGGTCGCCAAGTGGGCGAAGGTGATCAAGGAGTCGGGCGCGCGTATTGATTGAGTGGAAATGCAATTGCATTGGCTGCGGCGGAGTACGGCTGAACGCCGGGGCAGGAAGATTGCCGCGCAGGGCGGATGAGGCGATGGCCGTTATCCGCGGAACGGCATGGTTATTTTAGCGAAACACTGAATAAGTCTTTCGACAGGCTCAGAGCCTGCCCCGGACTCGATCCGGGGACGAGCGGTAAGTGGTTAATTCCGCTCGTGGTGTGCAGGAATGCTGTTGCATCATCCGATCAAGATGCGACTGGTTGGCAATGCAATGCCATAACGTGTCTGTGGCCGTTGCCTGCGGCTTTTAATTCTGTAGGGAGTGGCCGCCAGTGACAGTGCCGCGGCGAGTTGACGATTGATTTTCGATCGCTTCTGCTCAAACTGCGTTGCCTCCAGACCGTCGCGGGTCGCGAGGCGGGCTTTTTCCAGGCTGGGATGATGGCGCCCCACTGTCGTCTCATAGATCGCGAGATAGCGATCGGCGGATTCATCGGTGAAACGCACGAATCCATCCTCGCCACGACCGCGTACACGACACTCTGCGAGCCACGCATACCACGCCAGCAACGCAGGGGGCAGCGCTACCGCCTGATGGCCGCACCAGACTTGCTGATTCTTCAGGTCGAAGCGCAGCGACGGCGGATCAACTGCGAGTTGAGCGGCTGAGATCATCGACGCAAAGGGGGCGCTGTGCGCTAACGCGTCCCTGGGCAATCCGTCACGCAGGCGGACAAAGGGTATCTCGGCCAGCAACACTTGCGCATCCGCCGTGTGAATCGGCTTGCCTTTGGCAGTGTGCAGCACGCGCGGCTCGGCGGGGGGAAAGTAAAACTCGCGCAGGGACTCGAAGGGTTCATTGACCAGCACATGCGACAGCCGATCCTGGGATCGGCCAAAAAGCGAGAGCGCATAGCCAAGAAAGAACCCCATTGTCTTGCGGCCACCCGCGATCGATACATGCAGGGCGCAGCTTTCGTCAGCGCACAACGCGCGCACATGGGCGAGCAGTGCGTCTGCCGCAAGCGTGTTGTCCCCAGGCGTGCGAATATCGGATAGTGGTGCGCCGCTGGCGTCGTGGATCACCATGATGTTCTCGGGCGGAAACGCGATTTTTCCGGTCAAACCATAATCACGGCAAAGCGCATGGAACTGACCCTCTTTCGGGTCGAGCAGCGACAGCCGCGCCCGCTGTGCGCCTTCGGCTGTGGTAATCAAGCGGATTTCGGTTGGAATCCACGGTTCGGCCTGCGCCACCGCCAGCGCGTACAGCGTTTCGGTGACGATCTGCGGCGTGAGGCCGGTGACATAGCCGCCTTGTCAAAGGCGTCGAACGAAAAATGTCTCAATCCCTTTGATTTCAGGGCTTCATGCAGACTGACCTTAGGTAATTTCCTCCTTTTCTTCAATATGTTGCCGCGTGCTGTCGCGAACTGCTGCGATATCGGAGAGGTTATGTAGCTTACCGGATGTATGAAGCGTGTAATGACCGAGCCCGAACGCGGCTTCCTTACCCACATGCAGCCATTCCCCCAACCGCAGGAAAGGAACAAATGGAATGAGCGGGCCGATGATGGTCCAGTCGCCGACTGCACCGCCGAGCACCATTTTCTGCTGTTGACGGCTGGAGTAACGCGTCCAGTCTCGCCATACGAGCTTCCTGTCATCGTGAATCGCGGCGCTCGCGGCCAGCAGCGATGAAAAATCTTCCACCAGCGCGCCGTCGGCATGGAATTCGGCGAGGAGGTTCGCGCGCCGCACCAGGGCCATGAGCAAGGTGCGTGCATCGAGTTGTTCAGGCCGAAGGGCGCGGCCGTTTTTCTGCAACCGCAACGGGGTGCTGAAGCGCAAGGTGAGTTCACCGCACGCATTGCCGGCGTTTTTCGCCGCGCCGTAAGTCACTTGCTGCGGGTGTGGGGCGAGTGCGCCGCTGTCGGGCCGATGTATTTCTGTTTCCCGCATGTCGCCACAATGTACCACGCGCACGAGATCGGCGGCGCCGTCACCAGCCCCTACGCCGCGGGCCAATGCGCGCCGCCAGGCGAGGATGATCAAGGGCAATTCCCTGAGCGCGCGCCCAACGAGGACAAGATGAAAGGCGAATGACTCGCCTGCATCGACTTGCCGTGCCCCCCAGTCAGGCGGTTCGATGATATAGGGCACGGGAATTTGCGAGAACTTCTGCAGCGCATGCAGTGCCGGCGGCGGCGGCGCGAAGATCGCGGGGTAGGGGCAAGTGGACAGCAACGGGCAGCCGGTGCATTCCTTTTGTTTCGTCATGCATGCCAACTGGCGCAGCGCGTGACCGAACGCGCCGCGCAGCATGGAGCCGGCGTAGTCGGGCAGGCGTATGGGCGTGCTTGCCTGCCATTCAAGGCGATAGCGGGCGAGGGGGAAGGTGTTCAGTTGCGGGCGGTCCATTTTCAGGCGCCGGACATTCGCGGAGACAACAGACGGGCGAGGGACTCTTGCAGCAGGGCAGCAGATTTTCCGTTCTTGTCGAATGACCAGTTAGTACTCCAGATCGGGAAATACAGATTGAATCGATACCCCGGCGGGCCGCCGGTAAAGTTGCCTGCATTGGCAATGTAAGCTGGAACCGCGGGCAGGTTCATGCTAATCTCTGTATTACATTGTGACACAGCAAGGAGTGCCTCATGCAAACCACCCTGACCGTGCGGCTTTCGCATAAGGAAGCGCAAGACTTGAAAGCGATATGCAAGCTGAGCGGCAAGACGCGCAGCGAAGTGGTGCGAGAGTCACTTCGGGCGCAGATATTGCGCCAGCGTCTGGATGCGCTGCGGCGCGAACTCGTACCGCGAGCGCAGGCGATCGGGTGGCTAACCGAGGAAGATATCTTTCGTGATGTTTCGTGAAAATATTTCTGGATACCAATGTTTGGGTCAGTGCGCTGATGGCGCCGGGAATTTGTGAGGACCTGCTTTTCGATAGCTGTAAGCAAGGCATTGCGATGAGCAGCCCGCTGGTGTGGGAAGAACTGGCCGAGGTGCTGCGGCGCAAGGTGAAAGCGCCTGAACCGGTAGTGGCGGCGGCGCGGATTCTCTGGCTGGACACGATTCGCATTGCGGAGCCCTCCGAGCCTGCCCATGATGCCGACGCCCGCCTGGTGGCCGCTTCCACGGCGGCTGGCGCCGATCTTTTCGTGACCGGAGACAAGCGGGTGATCGAGTGGGGCACATCCGGTTCGATGCGTATCGTCTCGCCGCGTGACGCCTGGGTCATTTTGATTGTGCCTCGGTTGAAGCGCTGATTGCGTCGGCGAATTGCCGCAGCCACTTGAGCATGGCGAGGGTTTCGTCGGTGGCGTGCATGTAAGTCTGCGTCATGGCGTTCGGAGGGCGGAAAGTTTTAATTTCTTGCGCTCTTCCTTGATGTCGATCTTCACGATTTTGGGCAACCATTCTTCGAGGGCATCGGCAGCAGCAGCCTTTTCGGGAGATGTCCAGTCGGCGTCTTCGTACGCGGCTTTGGCAAGCTCGCGGCCCTTCTGGTGAAACGCCGTATTGAGGTTGTCTTTGCCGCCGCGAAGTTGTTCAGCCCGTGCAGCGCATTCTGTCTTGAATTCTTCAATGCGTCGAAAACGGGGTGACATGGCGGCGAGCGCAGCCTGGCGGGTTGCGATTGCATCGGCTTCGGCAAGGGCTGCTGCTGCGGCAGCCGCCCTCAATATGCCACGGGCAGTAGAGCGTCTTGTGGGCGTCCAATCGTCCAGCGTGATCGATTCCGGCGCGCTCGGCTAGTTTGCCGACGTCGTGGAGAAATGCAGCGAGGGCAACGCGCGCCGAGGGATTGGTGTCTGTCATGGCATAGGATAAGGTTTAGCGTTCGTGCAGCATATGCTGCTCGCCTGCAAGCCGCAACAGCGGCAAGCTTGCCGTATGAGTAGAGAAACAATGTACAAGGCCACGAATCGGTCCGTGAAATCTTGCCTTTACCTGAATCGCGAGAGCGGCTGTCGGTGCTGGGCTTTGATCCGGTGAACAACACGGCCGATCAATTCACCGCCTACATCAAAGTTGAAGTCAGCAAGTGGGCGAAGGTGATCAAGGAATCGGGCGCGAAAGCGGATTGACACCGCTTTTCCGCCCTACGTTTTTACTCCACCCGTATCCCCGCCCGCTGCACCACGCGCGTCCACTTCGCGATTTCCGCTTTGAAGAACGCGCCGAATTCCTGAGGTGTACCGCCCACCGGTTCGGCGCCTTCGGCTTGCAAGCGGTTGCGTGTTTCGGGATGTTTGAGCGCCTTGCCCACTTCGGCATTCAGACGCTCGATGATCGTTGCCGGTGTGCCCGCGGGCGCGAGCAGACCGTACCACTGGCTCATTTCGTATCCCTTTACGCCGGCTTCGGCCAGCGTGGGAATTTCCGGTGCGGCCGCTGAACGCCGCGTAGTGGTGACAGCCAGCGCGCGCAGCCTCCCGCTTTTCGCTTGCGCCAACACCGACGGCAGCGTGCAGATGCACAGCACCACCTGGCCGCCGATCAGGTCAGAAATAGATGCGCCGGTGCCTTTGTAGGGAATATGTGCCACGTCAACTTGCGTGAGCGAGCGGAACAGTTCGGTGGCGAGATGTGCGGAGCCGCCGATGCCGCCCGAGGCGTAAGCCAACTGCTTCGGGCGCGATTTGGCGAGCGCTACAAGTTGCGCGACATTCTTTACCGGCAGAGATGGATGAACCACCATGAGCAGCGGAGTCTCAGCCAACTGGCTGACCGGCGCAAAGGCGGTGGTCATGTCGAATGGCAGCTTGGCCACCATCGCGGGGGCAAAAGCGTAATTACCGGGCGCGACCAGCAGTGTGTAACCGTCGGGCGGTGATTTGGCGGCGAACTCTGCGGCGATGATGCCATTCGCGCCGGCGCGGTTATCGACGATGATCTGCTGGCCGAGCGCTTCGGCGATGCGTGGTGTGAGGCTGCGCGCGACGATGTCCGCGCCGCCGCCCGGCGCGAAGCCGATCAGCATGCGAATGGGTTTTGCCGGATAGTTTTGTGCGTGACAGGCGCCGGTGATTAGCAACAGCAGGAGCGTGCTGTCCGTGGCGGTGCGTGCAATTTTTGCAGTCAGATTCGTCAACATATCCCGCCCACTTTCCTATCCAGCACCGTCATTCTGGCGCAAGCCAGAATCCAGAGCGCACCAACATGCGAAGCATTTTGAGTCAGCGCCTTCGACGCGGGACACGCACTGGATTCCGGCCCCCGACTAAAGCATTCGAGGGCAGGCTCTGCGCCGGAATGACGGGTGGTGGTTTGCTTACTGCTCCGCATCCACATCCAGCTCCATCGTGCCCACGCCGCTTATCGTCCCTTTCAGGTGATTGCCCGCCGCCAGTTTGGATACGCCCGCCGGCGTGCCGGTGGTAATCAGCGTGCCGGGTTGCAGCGTGGTCACGCTCGACAAAAAGCGGATCAGATCACGCAGGCCGTTGATCATATCAGCGGTGTGGGCCTGCATCACGGTTTTGCCGTTTTGCTCGACAGTGATGCGCACATCCTGCGGCTCCTTGATTTCATCCTTGTTGACAATCCACGGGCCGACGCCGCAGAAAGTGTCGAAGCCCTTGCGGATATTGCGCGTGTTGTGACGGCCACCCACACCCCACGGATCACGGATGCTGATATCCCAGCACATGGTGTAGCCGAACACGTAATCGAGCGCTTGTTCGGCGGAAACGCTGCGCGCGGTCTTGCCGATCACGGCGCACAGCTCGCATTCAAAATCGACGTGTTTGGAAATTTTCGGGAGGATGACCGTGCCGCCGGGGCCGACGATGGACGACGCGGGCTTTAGAAATACTTCAGCCATCAAATCGTCGGCGCTCAATTGCGTGCGGTCATAGGCGCCGACGCGCACTTTCATCTCGGCCTGATGCGCGCGGTAATTGGCTGCCGCCGCCCAGATCGCCGGCGGGTTAATGGTGGGCGCGCGCAGTTTGGCCGAGGCGAGTGCCAGCGGTTTGCCGCTGCACGCGGCAGCAAGCCCGGCCGTCGCCGCGCCCGGCTGATTGGCGAGCGCATCGACAATCTCGGTCATGGTGGCGCCGGCGCGCACCACGCCGGTTGCAGCCAGTGCATCGCCCAGCGGATAGATTGAATCGCCATCAATCAGGCCGGCGTCACCGGTGTTGTAGCGGCAGATTTTCATGGGGGAATATCCTTGGTTAAACGAACTTAATCCAGCGGCTCGATCTTCGCCGCCTTCACCAGCCGTCCGGCGATTTCGATATCGCGTTTGATCTGCGCAATAAATTGCTCCGGTGTGTTGCCGATCAAATCAAATCCATCGCTGGCGGCCTTGGCGCGCGCCTCGGGTGCGTTGATGCCTTTGATGACGCTGCCGTGCAGGCTGGCCAGTATCGGTTGCGGCAGGCGCGCGGGCGCAAACAGCCCCGTCCACGTCGGCGGCGGCTCAAAGCCGGGAATCGTTTCGGACGCGGCGGGCACGCCGGGCAGCGCGTCGATGCGTTTGTTGCTGGCGATGGCGAGCGCACGCAAGCGCCCGCTGCGCACGAAGGGCACCACCGACGACACGATGGCGATGGTGGAGGGCACGTCGCCCGAAACCACATCCGGCACCAGGCGCGGGTTGTTATACGGCACGTGCAGCAGCGAAATGCCCGTCATCGCCGAAAGATTCATGCCGGCAAAGTGCGCCTGCGTGCCGATGCCGGACGAGGTGTAGCCGATCCTGCCGGGCTGCGCTTTGGCGTGGACGATATAGTCGGCCAGCGTTTTTGCCGGCATTGACGGATGCACGGCGATCACCAGCGTAGTGCGCCACAGCGCGGCGACGGGCGTGAAATCCTGCAAGGCATCGACGTGGCCGGTGCGCGACAGGTAGCGGCGTGTGACAAACACGTTTTGCGATGCGGCGAGCAGCGTGTAGCCGTCGGATGCCATGCGCATCGCCGCTTCAACCGCCAGCAGACCGCCCGCGCCGCCGCGATTGTCGACGATCCAGGTTTGTTCTGTGGCAGCGGACATATAGCGGGCCAGATGGCGAAAGAACACATCGCCGCCATTACCCGCCGAGTATTCGGAAATGACACGGATGGGTTTCGTGGGGTAGGCCTGTGCGCTGGCCACATTGCACGCCGCGATGGCTGTGCCGGCGGCGAGAAAAGTAAGCAGGAATTTCCTGATTTAAATCGCGCGAAAAGGAAACGCATCCCCCGAGACCGCTAGCGCCGCATTGTCGCGCTTGCCGATGCCCCAATGGTCGGTGCGGCCAGGCGGCCATTTCCAGTCGTCGGGCTGGCCGGTGCGATAGCTGTCGTCTACGCGCTGAATTTCGGCGGTGTATTCAACGCATGCACCGAAGGGCGCGATGAAATACGCGAACGCATTGTTGCCGGGGCCGTGGCGGCCGGGGCCCCACACGGTCTCGATGCCCGCATCCATCACGTTACCGATGCCGCGCATCATGGAATCGAGATCGGGCATCTCGAACGCGATGTGGTTGAGCGACAGTTATTTCGCGTCGGCGTAGGCAATCGCGTGATGCAGCTTGTCGCAGCGCAGAAAATTCATTACGCGCGTGCGATCCGAGAGTTTGAAGCCGAACACGTCAGTCAATGTGCGCGTGCCGCCTTCGCGGTCGCGCGTGTTGAACACCACGTGCGCGAGTTGCAGCGGGTGTTGCGGCTGTGACGGCAGTTTTTCAGTCACGTCTTTTTCTGTCAGGAAGCGATAGGGCTCGCCTTCGGGGCCAGTAACGTAAAACCCCGCGCCACGTCCCGGCTCGTCGAATTCATCCACCCATGCGCCGTGCGGCAGCCCGGCTTTTTGCACGGCGGCGTAGAGCGTTTCGACTTCGGCTTTCGTGCCGGAAAAAGTAGCCGAGGCAAAGGCGCTGGTGGCGGCATCCTTCACGGGCACGATATACGCGTGAGCCGCCGTGCCACGCAGGTAGGTGACGCCGTTGCGCGAACCGACGTCGATCAGCCCCCACGGTGATTTGAAAAACGCCGCAGCAGCGGCGCTGTCGGGCACATCGAGTTCGACACTGCGTAAATGCATTTTGATCCCCAATATTCAACACTAAACACTAAACACTAAACATCACCCCTTCGCCCGTGCCACGGGATTGCGCAACACGCCAATATCATCCTGTATCACCTCGCACACCATGCCGTCCTCCATATCAGGAATGGTGGCGTTGTCCACGCCCAGCCATAACACGTCGCCGGGCCACAGCGTGGTGTATTGGGTGATTTTGGCGATGTAATGTTGCGCGGAGAAAATCATTTTGTCGGTGGTGTAGCTGGAGACTTCCTGGCCGTCGAGATTGACCTTGACGGTGAGCGCCAGCGGATCAAGGCCGGTGGCGATGAACGGGCCCATCGGCTTCCAGTTGTCGCAGTTCTTCGCGCGCCACAACGTGCGGTCGGACGCCTGCCAGCCGCGATCACTCACGTCGTTGCCGAGTGTGTAGCCGAGGATGCACGACAGCGCATTTTCTTCGGTGAGGTTCTTGGCTTTTTTGCCAACCACGGCGACGAGTTCGCCTTCGTATTGCACCGGGCCGGGCGAATCAGCGGGAATCAAAATGGTTTCGCCGGTGGCGCACAGCGCGCTCGGCGAGCGGTAACCGATATCGGCTTTGGCCGGCGGCTTGGTGTTGCTGCCTTTGCGTTTGTTGCCCCACTCGATGTGCGCGACGTAGTTGATGCCGGCGCAGTAAAAATTCGCGGGCCGGCACGGCAGCAGAGTTTTCAGCGACGACAGCGCGTGTTTTTTGCTGGTGGTTTTGTAGTTGTCGAATATCGAGCCGTCGAGTTCTACCACTTGATCGCCTTCGACGATGCCGTAGAAGGTGCGGCCCTGCTGTTCAAAGTGTCCGAATTTCATGATAGGCTTTTGTGTTAAGTAGTTGTTTATTAACGATTTTTTAATTTTGATAAACGCATCCACTTGTCAGCGTCGGCGCGAATCACGGTGGCGAACTGTTCCGGCGTGTTGCCCACTGGATCGACGCCGAGGTCGACGAAATTCTGTTTGATATCCGGCGTCTGCATGGTTTTCACAAAGCCGCCGTGCAATTTATCGACAATGGCGCGCGGCAGTTTGGCGGGTGCGACCAGCCCGTACCACACCGTCACTTCGTAACCCGGCACTCCGGCTTCGGCGACGGTGGGCAAATCCGGCACCAGCGCGGAACGTTGCGCGCTGGTTACCGCGATCGCGCGCAGCCGTCCGCCGCGCACGTGCGGCATGGTTTGCACGAAGCCCGCGAATGTTTTATGCACCTGACCCGCGATCAAATCGGTAATGCCCACCGCGCCTTTGTACGGCACCAGCAGAATGTCGACGCCCGCCATGGTGTTGAATAACTCCGCCGTGCCGTGGATGGCGCTGCCTATGCCGCCGGTGGCGCTGGAGAGTTGACCGGGTTTTGCTTTCGCCAGTGCGATCAACTCCTTGACGTTGCGAGCCTGCACCGAGGGGTGCAACACCAGCACATAAGGCGACGATACCGCGAGTGTCACTGGCGTGAAATCGCGCTGAATGTCGTACGGCAGATTTGGCGTGGCGCTCGGTTGCATGGAAAAACTCGACGACACAAAAAACAGCGTGTGTCCGTCGGGCGCCGCGCGCGCGGTGATTTCGGCGGCGAGTATGCCGGCGGCGCCGGCGCGATTGTCCACCACGAATTGCTGGCCCCAAGTGTCGGTGAGTTTTTTGCTCATGATGCGCGCCACCACGTCGCTGGTGCCGCCGGGCGTGAAGCCGACCAGCATGCGCACGGGGCGCGTGTGGTAGTTCACCTCCGCCGCTTGCGTGTTTGCGCAAACCAGGAACACGCCGGTCAGCAGCGCGCGCGGGATGGTAAAAGTGCGTAGATTGAATTGCAGCATGG
>CAMDDY010000154.1 GCA_945893125.1 Bordetella parapertussis | reverse complement strand
AATCACCAAAAAAGACATCTCTGCCGCCATGCACTACCTCAACCATCGCCCCAGAAAATGCCTCGGCTTCAAAACACCCCACGAAGTCTTCTGGAAGAAGCTACACTCGCATCATAACGCGGTTGCACTTCAGACTTGAATCCGCCATATGTTGATGGCAATCCCCTCAGCGGAAGTGATCCTCTTGGGCTGACGAATTTCTATCAGAAGCAGAATCAGGCTGCGGCTCAGAGAGCGGCTGCCTCAAGCGCCCGCACTCCCGACTTTGTAAACTTTCAGATTGACTACTATGTTGGGAGTGTATGGGGCACGTTCAGTCGAAGCGGAAATTCCTTTGTCGGATGTGGATTGAATAAGACATATCCAAATCCAGCAAGCGTAAACGTTTCGATTACTGCTGGGTGGTTAAACGCGTCCAACCCGACATTACAGCGAATTGATGATTTCATAGATGGATATGATGGCGGTGGTGCGGCGGGATATGCGGGCGTAGGAGGAGGTATCGCCTTTTCAACAAATGGTAGTGCCATGGGGGTCAGACACGATATAATGTAACTATATGTTTTTATTATGTTATTTTAAAAGGCTAAGCCGGTTCACAACCCGCTGTTGCGGGTAAAGCGCAATGCGTTTTGTCCGTCTCTGTGCTTGCCCGCCCGCCGAGATATCTCCGTAGCACGTATGTGCTACACTTCGCAAATAGCGACATCGAACCAGCATCGAACAAGGATAGGCCACCATGTCTACCACCACCATTCGTCTGCCCGAAGACCTGAAAGCGCGCATTGCGGCGGTTGCTGAGCGCACGGGCACGACCGCGCACGGTTTTATTCTGGAGGCCATTGCCGAAAAAGCCGCGCTAGAGGAGCAGCGTGCGGAGTTCAATGACGTGGCCGACAAGCGTTATACGCAATTTATCGAATCGGGAAAATCCATACCCTGGCCTGAAATGAAAGCGTATCTTCTGGCGCGAGCCAAGGGTAAGACAGCAGAGCGCCCGGCGCCCCGGAAATTGTCGCGTTGAAGGCGACGCGCATCGAATTATTGCCGGGCGTTGGGGATGATCTGGATCGTATTCTTGATTTTCTGCATGCGCACGATGTTGAAGGCGCGGTGGCACGCCCGCAAGAAATCATTCAGGCCATTGATGTGCTGGCTCACAATCCGTTGATCGGACGGCCAACCAGCGATGGCAAACGTGAACTGGTGATCGGGCGGCAGTCAAACGGTTACGTTGCGTTGTACCGCTACGCCGAAGCAATCGACACGGTGTTCGTGCTGGCGTTGCGCAGTCAGCGTGAGGCCGGGTATCGCGGTGGCTAAGCAAGCGTAGCCCGGATGCAACGCAGTGAAATCCGGGTTTCAGCGCCAGCCACTGACCCGAATACGCTGCGCGCCTTACAGAGAGACAATGGGGTCAGAGAGACAATGGGGTCAGGTCTTTCATTGGCGCATATCAAGAAGAACTTCCCGCCCACGCCCGCTCACGCGGGCGCAGAGCAGAGCACCAAGGGGTCTGTCAAAGTAGCATCGGCTTGGCGCGTTCCGCGCGGGATACGATCTGGATTCTGGCTTTGCGAGCAGCCGCTTCGCGGCTTGCCTGCGTACCCCGCTGCGCCAGAATGACGAGAGCGGTGTGTCGGCCTGCTGGTTGACGCGGCGCCGGCGGGCCGCATCGCCACCATCCCTGACTTGGCGCCAAATGGTGGAGCGACAAAGGGGTCTGGTAAAGTAGCATTCCCTTTTCCTTTAGCCGCTTGAGAAAGAGAACTTCCCGATCACGTGTGCGCGGTTGCCTTGAGGCCGACTCAAGCGCTCGCGATAATTGCCAGCCCGCGTTCGGCGCAATGCGCTATGCTTATTGACGCCCTACGGTTTGTGCGGGCAAGCCCAACACCATCGGGATATCGCGTGCGAATGAACGGTGCCAAAATAGATGCCCGCGCGTCCCGTCGGATGGTGCGGCGGATTGTCAGTTTCCATACAAGGAGATTGCCGCATGCTTGCCAAAATACTTTTCTGGATCATGGTCTCGCTGGATGTGGTGGCGCTTGGCCTGGTATTTCTCCTGGGCGTCGGGTTTGCAGGGCCGTCGCAGAAATATCTCATGAATGTAGTTCACTTATTGCTCTTGCCAACCGGCGTGCTTGTCGCAGCGGTGGCATTGTTTGTGTTCTCGGCCGCGCCGGTGCTGCGTGGCGTGGCGTTTGTGCTGGCCGCGTCACCCGTGCTCATCGTGGCCATTACCTTTTCGAATGCGAAGAACACGCCGAGCCGGCACACGGATGCCGACGGCGCTTTACATGAGTTCGCCGAAGCGCCGGAACGCGCGCTGGCACAAGCCATCAAGTCCGGCGATTTCGAAGCGGTAAAACTGGCATTGCCGCAGGCGAAAATAAACACCAACGGGTTTAGCGATATGACGGCGCTGACCATGGCGCTGGACAGACTGCGCGACACCCGGCAAGGCGTGGAAATACTGCGCGCGGTACTGGAGGCGGGCGCCAATCCCAATGTCAGCGGCGGCGGCGCGTACCTGCCACTGGAGCGGGCCATCGGCATGACGCGAACGCACGGCACCGAGCCAATGTTGCTGCTGTTAAAGGCCGGGGCGAAACCGAACCAGAAGTCGGTCGGGGGCGAACCCGTGTTCTTCGCGGCGGCGGGGAAAGGCATAGCTGTCGCGGTGATGACGACGCTGGTCGAGCACCGGGCGGATGTGAAATTGCTGAACGAGCAGGGCTATAGCACGGTGTACAAAGCCATCCACTGGCAAAACTGGCCCGTGGCGCTGTACCTGCTGGAAAAGGGTGCAAAAATTCCGGATGTAGCGTTGGAGCGGCTGGAGTCAGCGCAGCGCACCGATGGCGACAGCGGCGGACTGGCGGCCGTGCTGGCGTTTGTGAAAAAAGCGGGCGGCGGTCAACTCGGCAAGCGATAAAACCCGCAGGGGCAATAACCGACGGGTGACGCCCCGTTATTCCAGCGGATCAAACGCACTCGGCCCCATGCCGTAAAAATACAGCACCGTGCCTTCCGCTTTGGTCAGGCCGAAATGCCCCTGATTCGCGGGCTCGGTAAACCAGGTGCCTGCCGCATGACGATGCAGTTTTGCTTCATCGTATTTTTCACCGTATCCGATGTAATGCACGCCTTCGAGTACCACGGCATAACGTGAATCAGGGTGTTTGTGCGCGAGTGCCTTGCTGTGCGGCGGCCATTTGGTGGCGTAGATGTAGGGCCCCGGTTTGCTCGGGTGGCCGAACAGATAAGCGTTGTGCCGCCCGGATTTATTCGGCTCCCATGTCCACTCGGACAGCGGCTTTAATTCGACGCCGGGCGGCAGCGCGTTTTCAGGCAGATCCATGATGTGTCTCCCTTGTTAGTCAGCTTACTGAGGTGGCTTACTGAGGTGGGATTCCGGCAGCCGCCGCGATCTTGCGATAACGTTCGATCTCCGTGGGCAGCAGATTCGCCAATTGCTGCGGCGTGGCGATCCAGGCTTCGGCGCTTTCATTGTCGAGAAACTTTTTAAGTTCGGGGCTGACCAGCGCTTTGTTGATCGACGCGTTGATGAAGGCGAGTCGCTCGGCGGGCATACCCGCCGGCGCGAAGATGCCCCACCACAATTCGTAGCTGTAGCCCGGCACGCCGGATTCCGCGATGGACGGTATGCCGGGCATCAGCGGCGAAGCCTTGGTGCCGCTCATGCCCAGCGCGCGCACACGGCCCGCGCGCAATTGCGGGTTGACCGCCGCGGCGCTGGCGATCACCACTTCCACTTCGCCCGACGCCACCGCCGTCATCGCCAGCGATATGCCCTTGTAGGGAACGTGGACCATTTTTGTGCCGGAGGCCATGTCGAACAGCGCGCCGGCAAAATGATTATTGCCGCCAATGCCCGAAGAACCGTAGTTCAGTTTGCCCGAGTTCCTTTTTGCCAGCTCGACAAACTCGCGCACGGTTTTCACCGGCAGCGACGGATGCACCACGAAGATCAGCGCCGATTTGCCGATGCCGCCCACCGGAATAATCGCGCGCGCCGGGTCAAACGGCAGCTTCGCGCGCACCGCCGCCGTGCCGGTGTACGACGAGGTGTGGCCGAGCAGCACATGGCCGTCGGGATCGGCCTTGGTCACTTGCTCGGTGCCGATCATGCCGGAGGCGCCCGGACGGTTATCGACCACCACATTGCGTCCCCAGATATCGGTCAGTTTTACGGCGACTGTGCGCGACATGATGTCGATGGAACCACCGGCGGTGTACGGCACGATCATCTGCACATTGCGTGCGGGAAATTGCTGCGCGGCGGCGCTGAAGGCGGCGCAGAGGCTTATGCCGATGAGCGGCGTGGTCCAGGTAAAGCGGCGAGTGGCGTGCGACATGCTGAGGATTCCTGTGGTAATACGAGTTATTATAAATGATGTTTATAAACAAATACTTACGTTATTTCCGTATGAGCGGTAAACCATTTTAATCAAGCAGCGCATGGAGTTCGCGCGTGCCGCGCGCGAGCATGGTCTTCGCGTGGATGGTGAACCAGCGCACGCCTTGCGCTTTGAGTTCGCGGCCTTCTTCCCACAGGTGCAAATTGAAGCCGACGACCGCGTGCGGGTTCGTTGTGTTGTTCGCGATGCTGATGATTTTATCCACCGCGCGCCGCACCTCGGGATGCTGATTCTCACCGGCGTGACCCAGATCACGCGCCAGATCACTGAGTCCGATCACCACGGCGTCCAATCCCTCGACCGCAATAATCTCGTGCAGATTTTTAATCGCGGCGGTGGATTCAATCATCGCCACCACCAGTGTGTCATCAAAGCGTTTGCCGCGCGCCGTGCGCACCATCTCTACCGCCTCGCGCGCGGCGGCGGCGGTTTCAACGCCCGGAAACTGGATGCCGCCGACGCCGCAATCGAGAAAGCGCGTGATGATGGTGCGCTCATTGGTCCACGGGCGCAGCAGTGAAGTGATGCCCGCTGCGCGCGCCGCACGCGCGAGTTCTTCCGCGCGCTCAAAACTCGCGGAGCCGTGTTCACAGTCGATAAACGCCACGTCGAAACCCAGCGAGCCGGCGTGTTCCACCAGCGCCGCCGAGGGAAAATTCGGATTGAACACCATGACGGTGCCGCCGTTGCGGAGTTTTTGTTTGACTTTATTCACTGCGGTTTCTTCGCGTCGCCCAGTTCGGTCAGCAGTGCATCCAGGTGTTTGTATTCATCCTGAAAAAACTTGAGCGTGCCCGCAGCATTGAGATAGTCGTCAGACCATTGGTGCTTGCGTGCCGCGTCGCGCCACTCCGCTGTTTTCACCATCGCGCCGAGCGCCTGATCCCAGTAAACGATCTGCGGCGCTGTCATGGCCTTGGGGCCGACCACGGCCCGCCAGTTGGCTGATACCGCATTCACACCCAGCTCCTTCCATGTCGGCACGCTGGCGACATCGCCGCCGACGCGCGCGGGCGCGGAGATCGCAATCATGCGCATCTTGCCGGCCTGCACATGCTTCCATGCCGAGGTGGGTGTCGCCATCGCGACATCGACATGCCCGCCCAGCACCGACAGCGTGGTTTCGGCGGCGCCCTTGAAGGATACAAACTTCACCCGCTTCAAATCAACGCCGGCGGCCTTCAATACGGTAGCCGCGGCCACATGGTTGCCGCTGGCGCGATTGGTGATGGCGAACGTCAGCGATTCCGGATTCGCCCGCAGCATCGCGATCAACGCCTTGCCATCCTTGATCGGCGAATCCGCCTTGACCGACATGCCGATATATTCGCTGCTCATGCGCGCCAGCGGCGTGACATCGCTGTAGCTCAGCGGGTGGCTGCCGATGATGCGGTTGGTCAAAAGGTTGGTGAGCGCCATCGATATCGCGTGGCCCTCACCGCGCTGATTCAGATACGTCATTGCAATCGCGTGACCGCCGCCGGGTTTGTTGACCACGGCGACCGGCACGCCGGGATTGCGCTTTTCATGCAAGGTTTGAATCAACCGCGCGGTTTCGTCGAGCGGCCCGCCGGGCGGCGTGCCGACGATGATTTCAATCGGCTTGTTCGGCTGCCAGTCTGCCGCATAGCTCGCGGCGCCTGAAAATACAGCGGCGTACGCGAGGCAGACGCGCACTAAAAACGAAAGGTTCATCCGCGCTTGAATTCCAGAATATCAAACTGCGGCCCGCGATCCACCAGGTAAATCAGCCCGCGATCATCCACATCCACGTCATTGGTCATCGGCCCCGCGTTGCCGCGTGCCGGCTCGGGAATGTAATAACCCACTTCTTCCGGCGCCGACGGATCGGCCAGATCAACAATGCGCAAGCCCCCGGCGAACCAGGTGCAATACACCAGCGTGCCGCTTTTCATGCGTTCAAAATATTGATGCGCGCCGAAGCGCCCCGGCGTTGCGCGCGACCACGGCGAATCGAGTTCGCTGGCGGTATAAATCGACAGCGGTTTGATATTGGCGAGGTCAGTGGCGTCGAATACCCACAGGCAGGCATGCGGACGGCCGCGACGCTTGGCGGTTTCTTCCGCGCCATGCACGTGGTCTTCTTCGTCAATCGCCACGGCGATGCGTTTGCCGCCGATCAGCTCCGGCATTTCGCGAAACGTGTGCGTGGGTTCGGCAAACGGCGGATGGTAGTTGTATGAACCCACGGTTTTCGGATGGCGGATATCGGACACGTCAATCACATACGCGCCGCCCATCCAGCAGCCGGCCCACATCAGGTTGCCCACGCGCAGCGCGTGGTGCAAACGGTAGCGCCGTCCCGGCCAGGTGGCCTTTTCTCCACCGGCGGTGTGCTGACCCGGCAGCCACCAGCGCGACACTTCCTCGGGTTTCACCGGATTGCGAATGTCGTAAATCATCAGCATCGCACCCAGATAGCCGGGCATTTCCGTCGAGATATAAACGTAGTTCGCATCCATATCAAAGCGATGCACGCCCTTGCCGCCGGTCTTGGTAAACGACAGCAGCTTGGGTTTGGTTTTGTCTTTGATGTCGTAAATGCGAAAGCCACCCTGATCGTACGGATTGCGCTCGGCTTCTTCGAGCGCGGGGATGTCGGATTCCTTCAACGAAAACATCGCCGCCAGTTCGGCATGCGTCGGATCACGGCCGAGCGATTTCTGCAGCGCGACGCGCCCCGATGCGATCTGCTCGCTTTTGCGCCCCAGCGGGCTGCCGTTCTGCTCGCTGTTGACCACCATGATGTCGCCAATCACGCGCGCCTTGTGGCTGTGCGAGCTGGGGTCTTCCAGAAAAATCTGCGACACCATGCGCGGTTTGCGCGGATCGGAAATATCGAATATCGAGGTGCCGAGTTTATTTTTATTCGTCAGATGGCCGAGGTAGGCGTAACCGTCCTCGACATAAACCTGTCCCGCGCCGGTGATTTCCGTGTGCGAGAGGCGCGTGACGTTGTGGGCGAGGCGGTGGGCGGATAGATCGGTCATGGCGGAGTGGCTCCGGTTGCTGGAAGGGGTGACGTTGGTACGGTGGTGATTTAACCGCTCAATCCACCGGCGCTATCTTCGCACGCGCCACGATGTCTTTCCACGTCTGAATGTCGCGCCGGTACCATTGCGTAAAATCATTCACGCTGGTGGGTTCGGAATTCCCGCCTTGCTTGCGCAGTTGTTCCTTCACATCCGGTTGGGCAATGATTTTGTTCACGGCGCCATTCAGCGTTTGCACGATGGCGGCGGGCGTTTTGCCGGTAACGTAAGTCCCGACGGTGGCGCCGACTTTCAAGGCGGGTAGACCCGCTTCGCTGACCGTCGGCACATCCGGAAAAGTCGGCAACCGCCGGTCGCTGGCGAACGCCAGCACCCGCACCCGGCCTGAAGCCAGATACGGCAGGAAGGGCGTGGTATCCGAAATCGACAGTTGCGTTTCGCCGGTGGCGACGGCAAGTGACGCGACACCGGTACCGTTGTAGGTGATGATTTCGACGCGAATATTATTGCGGATGCCGAACAACTCCACCGACAGGCGCGTGCCGATGCCGCCGGCGGACGCGTTCATTTTTGCAGGATTTTTTTGCGCCAGCGCCACCAGCTCGCGCGCGTTTTTTACCGGCAGGTGCGCGTTGACCACGATGGCGTAGGGATACTCCGCGATCGGCGCAACGGGCTGTATGTCGGTGAGCGGATCGAAGCGCAGATTGCGAAACAACGCCGGATTCTGTGTGGCCGCCGTGGCGTTAAACAAAAGGGTGTAACCGTCAGGCGCGGACTTCGCCACCGCGTCAATGCCGATGTTGCCCGCCGCGCCGGGCCGGTTCTCGATCACTACCTGCTGGCCGAAAGCTTTGCTCAAATGCTGAGAGATCATGCGCGCAGCGATGTCAGTGGTGCCGCCGGTGGCGAACGGCACAATGGCGCGGATCAGGCGTTCGGGATACTCGGCCTGCGCCGGGTTCACACTGAGTGCCGCGACGGTTCCGGCGGCCATCAAGATCAGCACCTTTTGTAATGAAGCTTTACACCCACTCATATCGTTCCCCGATTGTCATTCAACCATTTATACTTGTTGCAACAGATGAAAATATCCATTACATCGCTGGCGGCTATCGTAACACCGGTAACATCGGTAACGCTGGTAACACTGTCGTTATCGAGTGGCGGCGCGGCGGCGGAATAGCCCGAGCGCAATATTGCCGCCGTGGTGCCGTTCGCCGCCGGCTCTTCCAACGACGCGGTTGCGCGCCGCGTGACGCCGCATTTGGCCAAGGCGCTCGGCCAGCAAATCATCATCGAAAACCGGCCCGGCGCCGATGGCCGTATCGGCATCGAGGTCGTGGCCAAGGCCGCGCCGGATGGCTACACGATATTGTTCAGCGCCGGCGCGGTAACCTTGATTCCAGCGCTGCGCAAAAACGTGGCGTGGGATCCGGTGCGCCATATCCAGCCGGTTGCCGCGTTGGGCACGATCCCCTATATCATCGGTGTCAACACCAATGTGCCGGCGCGCAACGTGGCGGAATTCATCCAACTGGCCAAGGCGAATCCCGGCAAACTCAACGGCTCCGCCGGCGGCAATTCATCCGAGATGACCATTGCCCTGTTCCGCATCAAGACCGGCACGCGCATGGAAACCATTCCCTACAAAGGCACGGGGCAGGCGGTGCTCGCGGTCGCCACTGGCGAAGCGGATTTCGGCATCATGGATGCTTCGGCGTGGTTGCCGCTGATCGCCTCCAAGCGCGTGCGCGCACTGGCGGTGGTGGGTATGAAGCGCATCGCCATCCTGCCCGACGTGCTCACCACGCGGGAAGCGGGCTTGCCCGATTTTGCGGCGGGCGCGCAGTTTGGCGTGTTCACCACCGGCGGCACGCCGCTGGCGGTGGTGCGCCGGCTTAATGCCGACATCAACCGTGTGGTCGCTACACCTGAAGTGACCAAAGGCTTCCTCGCCACCGGCCTGGAGCCGGCCAGTACCACGGTGGAAATCTACGCCAAGCAGTATCTGGCGGATTTGGCGATGTGGAAGGATGTGGTGTCGCGGGCGAAGATTCCGATGACGGATTGAGGCGGTTTCCCCGGAATACGCTGCGCTTCTTCCGGGCTACGATCCCTGAATAACCGACGCTTCATTCTCCAACACCCGCCCGCGCAAATAATTCTCCAGATTCCGCAAGAATATCTCCACGCCGCGCGCATACGTACCCGTCGAAGCACCGGCGTTGTGCGGCGAGATCAGCACATTGGGTAAATCCCACAGCGGCGATTCTGTTGGCAGCGGTTCGGTGTGAAACACATCCAGATACGCGTGACGCAAACGGCCCGCCTTGAGCGCAGCCGCCAGCGCCGCTTCATCAATGATTTCTCCGCGCGCGATGTTGGCGATGGCAGCGGAGGGCTTCATCAGTGCGAGGCGGCGCGCGTCGATGAGGTTGCGGGTGTCGGGTGTCAGCGGACAGGCGATCACCAGCCAGTCGCACGCGGGCAGCAGGCTGTCGAGTGCCGCAGGCGGTAGCACCTGATCGAAATGTTCTTGTGCGCCGGCGGTGCGGCGAATGCCGATGGTTTTCATGCCCGCCGCGTGCAGCACGCGCGCGATCACCGTGCCGATATAACCCATGCCGACGATCACGGCAGTCTGGCTGGGAATATCAGCGGGAACATCTTTGCCGCGCAAGGGCGACCACTCGCGCCGCTGTTGCGCATTGAGC
>CAMDDY010000153.1 GCA_945893125.1 Bordetella parapertussis | reverse complement strand
TTGTGGGTTCCCGCCTGCGGGGGAACGACAGTGGAGGCGGTGTCGGCATTGTTCTTACCTTGGCGATGTATGTATAAGTTTTTGTTTTTAAACAATAATTTGTGTATTACTTCGCAGCGCCTGCTGAAACCGCAACGTCAATTCCATGCGCGGATGATTACTCCGGCTTGATGTTGGCAGCCTTAACTACTTTCGCCCATTTTACGATTTCAGCGCGCAGCAGTTTGGCGAATTCGTCCGCGCTACCCGGCGTGGGTTCGAGCCCGTTCTTGAGAAACTGCGCGCGAGTATCGGCATCCGTGAGTATTTGCCGCAGCGTGCTGTTGAGCCGATCAACAATAGTGCGCGGGGTTTTGGCCGTGGTGAGCACGCCGTACCAGCCGTTGACTTCGTACCCGGCGAGGCCCGATTCAATGAACGTCGGCACATCGGGCATGGCGGCGGCGCGCTGCGTGGTGCTCATACCCACGGCGCGCAGACGACCGCTATCGATGTGTTGTTTGAGTGTGGCAATGGAGCCGAAAAACATCGACACCCGGCCCGCGATCAGATCCGGCAATACCGCGCCGCCGCCTTTGTAGGGAATGTGCTGCATGTCGATGCCGGCGGTGATCTTGAGTAGCTCCGCGGCCAGATGCGGCGGGCTGCCGGTGCCAGTGGAGGCGTAGTTCACGCGGCCTTGCTGCGCCTTGGCCCAGGCGATAAATTCGCTGACGGATTTTGCCGGCACGGCGGGATGGATCACCATCAAATAAGGGCCGCCCGCGACCAGTCCCACCGGCGCGAAGTCGCGTTCCGTATCGTACGGGAGCTTCCGCACCAGGCTCGGATTAACCGCGATGCTGGCGGACACAATCAGTAGCGTGTGGCCATCGGGTGTCGCGCGCGCGACGATCTCGGAGCCAAGCATGGTGTTGGCGCCGCCGCGATTGTCGGCGACGAAAGGCTGGCCCAGACGCTCGGCGAGTTTATCGGCGACGATGCGGCCCAGAATATCATTGGTGCCGCCGGCGGCGAACGGCACCACCAGCCGCACCGGGCGCGTGGGGTAGGTGGCGGGTTGTGCGTGGGCGAGTATCGCTGTTACGGCGCAGAGCGCCCCGATCAAACTACGTAAAACCATAGACATGGACTGCCCCTCTCTTCATTCTGGCGAAGGCCAGTATCCCCTTCCCTTGGGAAGGTAGGATGGGTGAATTCATCCGGTCCGCAGGATCACCGTTTCGTTGCCGCGCATTGGGGACAATTCAAGCTGATGGCTATGTCACCGCCTCTATCAAAGAAACTCCTTCCCCTTCAGGGGGAAGGCGGGGATGGGGGTGGGGTCAACATGGCAGATTGTCCTGCTCAAGATAACCCCACCCCCATCCTAACCTTCCCCCTGAAGGGGAAGGGACTGTCTGCAGGCAAATACATCCTGCAGCTTATACGTCAGTTTGAATCGCACCCCGCACATTGTTGCACAACCCGAATCGGGCGCATCGCTTGTTATAATTTGCCCCCCTCCATCGTTACCCGGCCCACCCCATGCTCAAAGGTATTTCCGACCACGACGCCCACGCGGATATCCGCGAAGGCGTGCGCGCCCTGTGCGCGCAATTTGGCAACGCGTATTTCCAGAAAATCGATCATGCGCGCGAGTACCCCGATGAATTCGTCAACGCGCTGACCAAGGCGGGCTGGCTCTCGGCGTTGATCCCGGAGCAATACGGCGGGTCAGGTTTACCGCTGACCGCGGCCACTGTCATCATGGAAGAAATCAACCGCAACGGCGGCAACGCAGGCTTTTGCCACGGGCAGATGTACAACATGGGCACGCTGCTGCGCCATGGCTCGGAAGCGCAAAAGAAAAAGTACCTGCCCGGCATCGCCAGCGGCGAGCTGCGCTTGCAATCGATGGGCGTCACCGAGCCCACCACCGGCACCGACACCACCAAACTCAAAACCATGGCGGTGAAAAAAGGCGACCGCTACGTGGTGAACGGGCAGAAGGTTTACATCTCGCGCATGAACCACACCGACCTGATGATATTGCTCGCGCGCACCACGCCAATCAACGAGGTCAAAAGCAAATCCGAAGGCATGTCGATATTCATCGTTGACGTGCGCAAGGCGCTCGGCAACGGCCTTACCATCACGCCGATACGCAACATGGTGAACCAGGACACCAACCAACTGTTTTTCGACAACCTCGAAATCCCCGCTGAGAACCTGCTGGGCGAAGAAGGCAAGGGCTTCAAGCACATCCTCGATGGCCTGAACGCCGAACGCATTTTGATCGCGGCCGAGTGCATCGGCGACGGCTACTGGTTCATCGACCGCGCCACGAAATACGCGAACGAACGCGTGGTGTTTGATCGCCCCATCGGCGCGAATCAGGGTATCCAGTTCCCCATCGCGCGCGCCTACGCCGGCATCGAAGCCGCCAACCTGATGCGCTACAAGGCCGCGGGCCTGTTCGACGAACACAAAGCCTGCGGCGCCGAGGCCAACATGGCGCTGATGCTGGGCGCCGAGGCCTCATGGGCGGCGGCAAACACCTGCATCCAAACCCACGGCGGCTACGGCTTCGCGGCGGAATACGATGTCGAGCGCAAATTCCGCGAGACTCGGCTGTTTCAGATCGCGCCGATTTCGACGAATTTGATTTTGTCGTATATCGGGGTGCAGGTGCTGGGGATGCCGCGGTCGTTTTAGATCGACCGTGTGACTTTTTGTAATTCCCTCCCCTTCACGGGGAGGGTTAGGGTGGGGATGGGGCGACAAAGACGGCTTGGTGAAACAGAGGGATAGCCACTGTGCTTAGTCAGGTGGAGGGGCAAGGAAAGGAAGGGGCCTTTCACCACGCCTGAAATCGAAATCCGTCCAGCATTCGCTATTCTAGAATAGCGAATGACTTCATGGTTAATAAAAATTCAATTAAAACAAATACTTAAATATATTTGTTGCCTTTGTCTGCTACCGGCCATCCTAAAATACCGCCGTTCATTGATTTACGATAACTAATTATCGTAAAATAACGATATTCCTTATTTTAAGTTCAGCACCCCATGCACAGGCCCACCCCAGGCCGCTACGTCACGGTCACCACCGCCACCGAGCCATTCAAGGCTTACGTGCCGGCGCCGCTGCCGCCATCCCCGCCCATCGACTGGAGCCCCGCGCTGCGCCGCCGCTTTGACGACGCGCTCGTCGCCTTGGGGCGGGTGGATGCCATCAGCGCGCAGTTGCCCAACGCTGCGTTGCTGCTCTATAGCTTTGTGCGCAAGGAAGCGGTGCTCTCATCGCAGATCGAAGGCACGCAGTCTTCGTTGGCCGACCTCATGTTGTACGAAATCGACGAGCAGCCGGGCGTGCCGCTGGATGACGCGCAGGAGGTGAGCCGCTGCGTGGCCGCGCTGGACGAGGGGCTTGCCAAATTGCGCGGCGGCCTGCCGCTGTGCCTGCGGCTGCTGCGCGACATGCACCGTGTGCTGCTCGATCATCCGCGCGGGCGCGGCAACGCGCCGGGCGAAGTGCGGCGCTCGCAGGTGTGGATCGGCGGCACGCGCCCCGGCAACGCGGTGTTTGTGCCGCCGCCAGCCGATGCGCTGGCAGATTGCCTCACGGCCCTCGAACATTTCCTCAACGACCAGCCCGAAGCCACGCCGCCACTCATCAAGGCCGCGCTCGCGCATGTGCAGTTCGAGACCATCCACCCGTTTCTCGATGGCAATGGCCGCATCGGGCGGCTGCTGATCGTGCTGCAACTCGTGGCCGACGGCGTGCTGCGCGAGCCGATGCTCTACCCCAGCCTCTATTTCAAAACCCACCGCGCGCGTTATTACGAACTGCTCGACGGCGTGCGGCAGCACGGTGACTGGGAAGCGTGGCTGGAATTTTTTGCCGAAGGCATCGAAGCCAGCGCGGCGCAGGCCGTGACCACGGCCAATGCCTTGCTCGCGCTGGTGAATGCCGACCGCGAGCGGATTGCCACGCTGGGGCGCGTGTCAACCTCCGTGCTGGCCGTGCATCAGGCCTTGCAACGCCAGCCGGTCGCGACGGCCGGGGCACTGGCCAGCGCAACCCAATTGATGCCCGCGACCATCAACAAATCGTTGGCACATCTGGAGAAACTCGGTATTGTCGGGCGGCTCAACGAGCGGCGGCGGGGGCGGGTGTTTTGCTATCGGCGGTATGTGGAGTTGCTGAATGCGGAGTTGGCGCCGGCTGGCTAATGTTGTAATACAGTTTGGAATGAAATCCGGTATGCCGGATAGGAGATGATTTAGCTCGAACCCGAAATTTCCTGCATCATGGGGTTGTTCAGAAGGGGGATGTCATGCCGAAAATGAAAGGTAGAACGCCGGATATCTGGAAGCCCTACAAGCGGAAAAAAACGATATAAGTATTTGTTTTTATTTAGTAATTTAATCCCTGAAATCATTCCCTATCTTAACGGCTTGACATGAAATGCCCGTCCGGTATTCTACGTTCTAGAATCTAGAATATCGGTGGGCGCGATGACGATACTGAAACCGCAGGACGTGCTGGTGATGCTCAAGCTGGTGGCGCTTGGCCAGCGGCCGTGGTCGTATGCGCGGCTGGCCGTCGATCTGGGCATGAGCCCTTCGCAGCTTCATTCGGCGGTGCGGCGCGCGCTGACGGCGCAGCTTGCCGTAAAAAAGGACGACGCCATCAAGCCCCACATCCGCAACCTCGAAGAGTTCCTGGTGTACGGTTTGCGCTATGTCTTCGTGCCGCAGTTGGGGCAGCCCACGCGGGGCATGCCGACCAGTTATGCCGCGCCGCCGCTGGAGGTGCATTTCGCGAAATCCGCGGAGCTGCCTCCGGTGTGGCCTGATCCCCAAGGCACGGCGCGCGGCGTGGAATTTTCGCCCCTGTACAAGCTGGCCCCGCAGGCGGCGCGCGCTGATCCGGCACTGTATGAATTGTTGGCGCTGGTGGATGCCATACGCGGTGGCCGCGCGCGCGAGCACAATCTGGCCATCAAGGAGCTGGGCAAACGGCTGGCGCAGTATGGCTAGAGCGGCAAACCCCAATATCGAGATCATGGAGCTTGCCGTTGCCCGTTTGGGCGCGCTGGCGGACGAGATGGTGTTTCTCGGCGGTTGCGCCACCGGCCTGCTGATCACCGATCCGCTGGCGCCACCGATTCGCGCCACCAATGATGTCGATGTGATTTGCGAAGTGGCGTCGTTGATGGATTATCAGCGGTTATCAAAGCGCTTGCGTACGCTGGGGTTACGCGAGGATCAAAGTCCCGATGCCCCATCTGTCGCTGGCGCGCGCAGGACATGATGCTGGACGTGATGCCCACCAGCCCGGAGATTCTGGGCTTTGGCAATCCGTGGTATCGGCCTGCATTTGCGGCCGCCGAGCGGGCGGCGTTGTCTTCCGGCAGGAATATCCGCATGGTTTCCGCGCCGTATTTTCTGGCGACCAAGCTTGCAGCGTTTGACGGCAGAGGGCGGGGCGATTACACGGCGAGCCACGACCTGGAAGACATTGTGGCGGTGCTGGATGGCCGGCCCGAAGTGGTCGAAGAAATCCGGCAATGCGAGCCAACGCTGCGTGAGCACCTTAAGCGCCGCTTGGCCGCTCTGTTGAGGGAATCGCGATTTCTCGAAGCATTGCCGGGGCACATGCCCGGTGATGCGGCCAGTCAGGCGCGTGTGCCGATTATTGTTGAACGCTTAAAGGCGATAGTAGCGACATGATGAATCTGCCGCGATTTTGTTCCCTTGGCTTAATCCTGCTACGCTTCAGGTCGTCCCTTGTCCCTTCGAAAGTCTTCGGGGATAGGGAATAAAGAATAAATACTTTCATCGATTAAGCGCACATGTCCAATCTCCCCCTATCCGGCATCACCGTAATCTCCCTCGAACAAGCCGTAGCCGCCCCCTTCGCCGCGCGCCCGCTCGCCGAGCAGGGCGCGCGCGTCATCAAGATCGAGCGTCCCGGCGCGGGCGACTTTGCGCGAAGTTACGATCAGGCGGTGCTGGGGCAATCCGGCTACTTTTTGTGGCTGAATCGCAGCAAGGAAAGCCTCTCACTGGACGTTAAAAAAAGTGAATCAAAACAAATACTTAAGAAACTAATCGATAAGGCGGATATTTTTATTCAAAACCTGGCACCGGGCGCAGCCAAGCGTTTGGGTCTGGGCGCGGAAGAGTTGATGGCGAAGCATCCGCGTTTGATCGTGTGTGATATTTCAGGCTACGGCGACAGCGGGCCGTATGCGCACAAAAAAGCCTACGACTTGTTGATTCAAAGCGAGGCCGGCATATTGGCGGTGACCGGCACGCCGGATCAGCCCAGCAAAGTGGGCGTGTCGCTCACCGACATCGGCACTGGCCTGCATGCGTACTCCGCGATTCTCGGCGCGCTGTATCAGCGCGAGCGCACGGGCAAGGGCGCGCGCGTGGAGATCACCATGTTCGAGGCGATGGTGGAGTGGATGAACCATCCGCTGATGTACGAACACTTCGGCGGCAAACCGATGCAGCGCGCCGGCCCCGATCACGCCATCATCGTGCCGTATGGTCGCTTCACGGCGGGCGATGGCAAGGATGTGATGCTCGGTATTCAGAACGAACGCGAGTGGGCGTCGTTTTGCAAAACCGTGCTGGGCCAGCCGGAGCTTGCCACCGACCCGCGCTACGACAGCAACACCAAGCGCAACGCCGCGCGCAAGGAATTGATCGCGCTCATCACCAGCATTTTTGCCAACATGACCGCCGAACAAGTGATCGCCAAGCTCGACGAAGCCGGCATCGCCAACGCGCGCATGAACACGCCGAACGAGGTGTGGGATCACCCGCAATTGAAGGCGCGCAACCGCTGGCGCGAAGTCGATACCCCCGCCGGACGCATCGCCGCGCTGCTGCCGCCAGCGACCAACGCCGGATACGAAGTGCGCATGGACGCCGTGCCGTCGGTGGGGCAGCATACCGATGCGATCCTGGGGGTGCTGGGGTATGGGGCGGCGGAGATTGCGGGGTTGCGGGCGGGTGGGGTGGTGTAGGGGTGGTTATGGGCATTCCGCTATTTAGCGATCAGGCGACACAACATCTACACTGTCATTCCCGTGCAGGCGGGAATCTATAAGCCGTCTCAATTGGCACTGTGTTATGGGTTCCTGCCTGCGCGGGAATGACGGTAAGGATAGTGTTTCTCTATAGGAGGCAACGCCATGCAAGTACACGAACTCGTAGCCAAATTCGCCAAAGCCGGCGAGAGCGCCGACTCCCTGAGCGCCGCGCGCGAACAGCTTGACGCGCTGCGTGGCGATCTTTCTGCAATCGAACAGGCGTTAAGTTATGTCTCCGGCACCGGCGGCAATGCGCGGCAGGTGTTTTATCGGTCGCCCACGATCACGCTGCTCAAAGTGTGTTTTCCGGCCGGGCGCCGCACGCCGCCGCATGATCATGGCGCGTGGGCGGCGATACTGCTGCTGTCGGGCGAGGAAAAAAACACGTTGTATCGTAATGAAAACGGCGCGCTGCGCCGCGCCAGTGAGGTGACGCTGACGCGTGGCGCGGTGCTGCCGATGCGCGCGGATACCGTGCATGTCGCGGAGTGCATCGGCAACGTGCCCGCCATTGGGCTGCATGTGTATGGCGGCGATATCCTGGATTTGCCACGCCGCATGTGGCACCCCGAAACGCTGGTGGCGCACCCGCTCGACTGGACGCTGTATGAACAATTTGCGCAAACGGCGTCAAAAGCCGCGAGCGCGCCATTGGCCTGAAGGGACGCGATGCCTGACCAAAATTTCCAACTCGAAGAAGCAACCATCGGCGAACTGCACGCCGCTATCCAGACGGGAAAAATCACCGTGGTGGAGGTCGTGCAACGCTACCTCGCCCGCGTGCGCGCCTACAACGGCGTGTCGAGCATGCTGGTCACCAAGGATGGTGCAGCGGTGCCGGCAACGACGGGGACGGTGCGTGGCGGTCAGCCGCTGCAATTTCCCACGCAGACGTTGAAGGCCTCCACCTTCCTGCCCGATCTCGACAAATACCAAGGCCCGCCGCTGGAATTCGGGCGCATGGAGGCGACTGCCTCTGACGCATCCGCGCAGCAGCAGTTCGGCATGATCGCGGGCATCCCGAATGCCGGGCAGGTGAATGCGCTCGCCACGCTGAATATCCGCGGCGAACGCTCGGTGACGTGCAAGGGTGACTACGACCGCCATCCCTCAAAAGGGCCGTTGCCCAAGGGCGCGCCGCCGGTGTGCGATGAATTCCGCCACCAGCCCGATGCGCTGGAGCGCGCGGCGGAACTCGATACGCAGTTTGGCTGCAATCCCGATCTGGAAAAGATGCCGATGTATGGCGTGGTGTTTTCATTCAAGGATCCGTTCGACACCAAGGACATGCGCTCCACCGGCGGCGGCGATGCGGCCTACGACATCGACTTTCCGGCACGCGATCACATTCTTGTCGAGCAGTTGCGCAAAAAGGGCGCGATCATTTTCGCCAAGGCGGTGAACACCGAATACAACGGCCGCGCGGGCGATCCGGGCGGTCGCAATCATCCGGACAAGGTGCTGCCGTCCACGTTGGGTTATCAGCGCGCCACCTGGGGCGGCAATCCGTCGAACCCGTACGACACCAAGCGCGCGGCCTCGCTAGGGTCGAGCTCCGGCTCGGCGCTGTCGGTGAGCGTCAATATGGTGATGGCGAGTTTGGGCGAAGAAACCCGCGCCTCGTGCCGCGGGCCGTCGAATCACAATTCGGTGGCGTTGATCCTGCCGCACAAGGCGATGCTGGGTTTTGATGGCGGCGCCATCGGCGCGGATATTTATTGCGACCGCAGCGGGATTCATTGCCGCAAGATTGCTGATTGCGCCAAGGTGCTGGATGCGCTGAAAGATTCTGAAAATGGTTACTACGATCCGCGCGATGTCTACACCACGGTGCCGCGTTCGTCGGTATTGAACACGCCGTATGTCAGCCATGTGCAGGCGGTCGACACGTTAAAAGGTATGCGCCTCGGCGTGATCCGCGAATCGATGGCGTATCCGCCGGGCAACAAGTCGGAAGAACCCATCGTGACTGCCGCCGCAGGCGAGATCAAAACCATCCTCGGCGGCAAACTGGGTGCTGCGCTGGTGGAATCGACGCATCGCCACTGGACGCGCGACCCGGACGTTGAATTGATGAAAGTGGATTTCCGCACGGCGCTTGCGCGCCTCGTGCCGGTGTTCATGCCGGATATTCTGTTCCGGCTGGGCAAGGACGGACAGCCCGTGTTCAAGGAATTCGCCGCAGCCATCGAGCCTACCGAGTTCGCGCCCGGCAAGGTGTTCGGCACGGGCACGATGAAGCCCATCGATTATCTGGTGGAACTTGCCGATGGGCGCATCGAGCCGCCGGTGAATTTTGATATCGGCACGGTGCAGGATCAGATTCTTGCCCGCAGTTTCAGGTTTCACATTCCGCAGTATCTCAAGCGCCGCGCCGCCGACTGGAAAGCGCGCGGCTATAGCGAAACGCTGGATGACTTCGCCAAGCTCAATGCGCGCTCCAAATTCTGGGGCGACGATGGTCGCGCAGGTTTCAAGAACTGGGAAGAAATCACCGACCCGCGCAATCCGCTGGGTGGGCGTCAGGGCGTGGATGAGCGCATCATGCTGCGCGAACTGCTGCGCCGCGTGGACATGATGGTGATTCACGAAAACAAACTCGATTGCCTGGTGCGCGTGCATACGGTGTTTCCGCCGGGCAAAATCGGCGGCGCGCATCAGCCGGGCTACCCTGGCAACATGCGGCCTGAAACGTATTACGGGCCGAACGCAGGGCTGACCGAAGTGCTGATTCCGGCGGGCTATGTGCAGGTGGCGTACGATCCGGTATATAAACTATCCGCCGACGGCAAGCACTATGAGATGGCGCACTCGGACAAACCCACGCCACTGGCCGCACCGGGGTTGCCGTTTTCGCTGGTGTTTCGCGCCGAGCCGGGCAAGGAAGATATCATTCTAAAAGTTGCATCGGCCTACGAGGCGGCGTCAAAGCGGCGTGTGCCGCCTCCCGCGTTTCCACCCTTGGATAAATAACATGGACAAAACCACCGCAACACTGGCGAATTACGTAACCGGCTTGCAATACGATCAGTTGCCGGCCAGTGCAATACACGAAACCAAAAAACACCTGGTCGATGCCATCGCCTGCGCCATCGGCGGCTATACCAGCGAGCCGGCGCAGATTGCGCGACGTGTGGCGGGGAACAACAGCGG
>CAMDDY010000152.1 GCA_945893125.1 Bordetella parapertussis | reverse complement strand
ACTGCGACACGCGCAGGAGGACGATCTGGGTCACCAGTTAAATGCCGTAATCCACCCACGGCCTCACAAGTAATTCCATAGCCTGGGCGCTTGCTATAGGGCCCCGTCTGGCCATATCCGCTAATGCGGACCATGATGATGCGAGGATTCAGAGCACGTAAATCCTCGTAACCCAATCTCCATTTTTCCAATGTGCCGGGCTTGAAATTTTCAACTACGAAATCCGATTGAGCTGCAATTTTTCGGGCGATATCCTGCCCTTCCGGTTTGCGCAAATCGACTGCAATCAAGGACTTATTGCGAAAAATGCTCGACGCATATAAAGACTTACCTTTGTACTGCGAACCGATGGATCGAATAATATCTCCCTCCATTGGCTCTACCTTAATGACCTCCGCGCCGAAATCGGCGAAGAGTCGACCGCAAAATGGACCCGCCACTGTCGACCCTAGTTCCAGGACACGATATTGCGCCAATGGCCCGGAACGTTGTGAAGCATCCATGCAGTCTCCTGAACTAAAACACTGGCGTTGTTAAATAGGCGAGTCCATCAAGCGACGATTCGAACGAAGACATACTGAGTAAGTATCAGTAAAACTGTTTTTACAATGTAAATCTTGTTGCTTGGTTCATCACATAACGAGTAATGATTTCCCTTGCCGATGCAACATGTTCCATCACCGCGGCCACCGCCGCCGCCTCGTCCTTGACTTCTAAGGCTTCAAGTAGATTGAAATTTTCAGTGAGCGACTGTTTCGGACGATCACTATGGTCAGCCATCATCGCTCCCAAGAGGTGTATGCGGTCTTCAATAGTCATGAGCATCGAGATTAAACAGGTGTTATCAGTAGTGCAGGCGATCGCTTGATAGAACTGCCGCGTACACTTTCGGAACTCCGTTTTTCGCCCCTGCTTTAACTTATTGTCTGCCGTTACAATTAAATTCCGGAGCTGCGCGAGAGTGTTCTTGTCGATACGAGGCAAAGCCTCTCTTACTGCCTCAATTTCCAATGCCTCACGGACCTTATAGACATCCATCGCCTCCTTGAAGGTAATGGGCCTTACGGTATATCCCCACCCCCCATCGCGAACCACCAACCCCGCCTCACATAGCCGGCTCAGCGCTTCGCGTACTGGAGTTCTACTCACCTTGATCGCTGTCGCAAGTGCTTCCATACGCAAGGCCATATTAGGCTTGAACTCAAGACTGAGAATTCGTTCGCGAATGTAGTTATATGCTCGCTCCTGATAGGTGCTATCTATAATTGCATCCATATTGGATACAATTGTGAGCAAGCACTTTCATTATGTCAACAGGCTTGCAGTTTAGTGCTTGCAGTGTAGTCTTCAGCGTGAAATTACCGTCGTTCACAGTGCGTGATGAAACTGCTACTCGTTTGACGGCAATCCCCGTCTAAACTTGCAATCCCACAAGAAGACATTGGCGCCCGCTCACAACAATTGCATCCGAGTCGGAACCGGCGCAGGCTTCGCTGGCGACAGCATCGAATCAGCCGTCGATCCGGCGGAGCGCGGTTAGCATCCTAGTGAAACGCTACGGCACTCGCGACACGGTCGATAGCACGTGGCATTTCAGGCTTTCGACCCGGCGCTTATTCCACTCGTAAATTCAACGATGTGCATGCTCAATTGACAGAAAATTAGCCAATTCTTTCAGATCCCTGCGCATACATATTCCCCGCGCTGAATCCATATCCCTTTTATTTACGGCCTGACTCCGTACTTGGGCTTAGGTCCGATTTCTGACGCAAGCCGTGGCTGCATTGCTTTGATGAAACGACACAGGTAGGGCCGGGTCTCTCGTGGATCGATCAGATCCTCCACAGCAAATGCCTCGGCGGTGAGGAAGGGCGAAGTAATTTTTTTCAGTTCAGCTTCTATTTCCGCTTCACGAGCTTTCGGGTCCGATGCATTGGCTATCTCACGCTTGTATACAGCGGACACACCACCTTCGACAGCAATCGAACCCCATTCACCGGATGGCCAGGCCACCTTGAAGTCCAGGCCATATTTGTCAATTCCCACACCACCGCCCATACCGTAGCACTTGCGCGTCACCACCGAGATAATGGGCACGGTGGCCTGGCACTTGGCATAAACCGCCCGCGCGCCCTCACGCAGAATTGCGGCCTCCTCTGACTCTTTGCCTATCATGAAGCCGGGCACGTCCATAAAGAAAATCAGCGGTATATGGAAACAGTTGCACAGATCGATAAAATGCGCCTGCTTACGCGCCGACTTTACATCGATGCGGCCACCGACCATAGGGTTGTTCGCAATGATGCCGATAGGATAGCCATTCATGCGCGCGAGTGCTGTGATCGCCGATCGCCCATAAGTGGCCTGAATCTCAAACAGCGATCCGGTATCCACCACCATCTCCAGCACTTTGCGCATATCGTATGGCTTGCGTGGGTCCCGGGGAACAATGCGGATCAGGTCATCTTCGCAGCGGTCGACCGGATCACCGGTAGGTAGAACCGGTGGCAATTGCCAGACATTGGTCGGCATGTAGGACAAGAACCGCCGGATCATGGCAAAACACTCTTTTTCGGTCGCGGCAACATTATCGATAGTGCCCGCCTTGTCTACGGCCACGCGTGGCCCGCCCAACTCTTCCTTGGTGACTTTTTGACCCAGCCCACGCTCCACGATGGGGGGGCCTGATGCAAATATAGTGCTGTTCTTGACCATCACCGACCAATGAGACATTACCGCGCGCAGAGCAGGCCCCCCTGCAGCAACACCCACTACGGCACTGACCACCGGGACCATACTCAGCAATTCCGCTACATTTACTCCCGGATCATTGGTATGGCCGGGAAATACCGTAAAGCCGCGTTTGGCTGACGCCACGCCGCCACCATATCCATCGATCAACCGGATCAGGGGGATACGGTATTGGTAGGCCAGATCGTCGATGAATCCGCCCTGACCGCCTTTGCGCCGGCCGTGGCCCCAACTCGTGCCGCCCCGTATCGTTGTATCCTCTCCACCGATCGCAACCGACCGTCCGTCTAATTCCGCTATGCCCATTACATAGGGCGCAGGTGTTACTTTCAGCAGCTTGCCCGCGCTGTCGTAATGGCCCTTACCGGCCAACTTGCCGACCTCCTGAAAGGAGCCCGGGTCGACAATCCCGGTAATCCGCTCGCGCACGGAAAGAAAGCCTTTTTCGTGACGCAGCTGTACAGCCTCCGGGCCGCCCATAGCTTCCGCCCATTGATAACGCAGTTTGATCTGCGCAGCTTCAGATTCCCAACTCATGATCCGTTCCTTTCGTGAGATAGATTCTTGGCGACATAGCCGCCCGACCCCTTCATTCAGCCCGTTTCGCTAACCCGAGATCCGCCAGAATTCCCTTTATGTCGGCATATTGCGTATCCCAGAACTTGCGCGTGTCGCGGCTGTTCATATACATGGGAGCTCGGAAATTCCTGTTCAGGTCCTCATTCCACTCTTCAGAATTAGCCAGCCTGGCAAAAGCATTTTCCCAATAAGCAATCTGCGATGCGCTTATGCCTTTGGCACCGACGATGCCAAGCCAGCTCGAAAACGTGGCATCCGCACCCTGCTCTCGCCACGTCGGCACATTCGACAACGCGCCGGGTAGCCGCTCGGCGGCGCTGAACCCGATCACCCGTATTCGCCGGGCGTAAAAATGCGGAATAACCGTTCCGAAGGTCGAGGCTACTATATCGACATGGCCTCCCAGCAAATTAGTCATCGATTCCCCAGAAGACTTGAAAGCCACGACCTTCATTCTTTTCACATTAACGCCCGCCGCTTTCATAGGAATGGCGATTCCCATATGAATAGAGTTTGCCGCTGCTGTAGCGATAGCGATACTTAACGACTCCGGTTCCCGCCGTAGCCTATCTATCAGGTCCTTGCCGTTTTTTATCGGTGAATCCTCGCGCACACTTACATAGACGTACTGGCCAAAAAGCAGCGAAATTGGAGAAAAATCTGCGTGGGAGTAGTTGGATTGGCCCATGATCTGACTGGCAAAAGGCGTCATCGACCACGTCAACAGATAATGGGGATCTCCAGCGTGCTGGCTGAGATAGGTGTTTGCGATAGCGCCAGCACCACCGGGCTTATTCATAACCTGGCTGAGCAAGACTGGTTTTTGATCACGCCAGATTTTCTGGATTGCACGGGCCGCGATATCCAGATTTCCCCCTGCCGACGCCGTAGTAATGATTTCCACAGCGCGTTCCGGCTTCCATTCAGCAGCCGCAGATTGCTCGCCAACACCCGCGAGCACGATGCTGATCCACACGCATCGCAATAGTCGGCGGATTGACTGCCCCAGACTTTTCCTCGCCTGCAGCTCGTGCGCCAGTACCAGTCCAGTTTTGAAAGATCGCATCAATTTCATTTGCGTGTGCAACTCGTGCCAAATCGGCAGGACTAATTGCCGCGTTTCGCCAATCCCAATTCAGTCAGTATCTCTTCCAGTTCGCGATACTGCGCCGACCAGTACTTGCCTGCATCGCGGCTGGGCAGATAATTGTTGACCCAGTAATTCTTCTCGACATCTCTTTTCCACTCATCGGTCGCGGCCAGTGCGGCAAACGCTTGATCATAGTAGGCGATTTGCGTGTCACTTATGCCTTTGGCGCCGACGACGCCACGCCAACTGGTAAATGTGGAATCGACCCCTTGCTCTTTCCATGTGGGAATGTTCGACAGCGGCCCCGGTAGACGCTGCGCCGCACTCACTGCGATCACGCGCACGCGCCCTGCCGTCAGGTGTGGCAATACCGTACCGAAGGTAGACGCGGCGACATCAACATGTCCGCCTGCCACCGCCGTCAACGAATCCCCTGACGATTTGAAAGCTACGACTTTCATTTTCCGGACTTCGACACCCGCCACTTTCATGGGCAGTGCAATACCCATGTGGATGTGGTTTCCGAGTGCAGAGGCAATCGCCACACTTAGCGCCGCCGGGTCCTTGCGCAGTTGCTCAATCAGATCACGCCCGGTCTTGATCGGCGAGTCCGCTTTGACGCTGACGAAAATATTCTCGTTGAATAACATCGCAAGCGGTGTGTAATCGCTGAGCTGCGCGGTACTCGAACCAGTAATGCGATTGGTGAACATCGTCGGCGCCAGCAACATCAGCGTGTGTGCGTCGCGTAGATGCTGATTCATGTAGAAATAAGCAAGGTTTCCGCCGCCGCCTGGCTTATTCATTACCAGGCTGCTGGGAACAATGCGACGTTCCTGCCAGATTCTCTGAATGGTGCGCGCGGTGATGTCCTGATTACCACCGGCGGCTACACTCACCACCAGTTCGACATGCTTCTCGGGCTTCCAGTCCGCAGCCATGGCGGAGCCTGCCCCCAGCATACTTATAAAACCATACAATAAAATCAGACGTTTATGCATTTGCCGCCTTATCGGTGCATTTAATAACGCTGGCTTGCTCAAGCCGCGTAATATCCGCATCACCAAGCCCGGCTAGTTCGCGCAGTACCTCGCGCGTGTTTTCCCCGATATGCCCTCCGCTCTTGAATATATGCCCCGGCGTTTTCGACAGGCGCGGCACCGGCGCGGCAACGGTAATGGTGCCGAAATCATCATCAGGAATTTTTGCCAGCATGCCGCGCGCGGCAAAATGAGGGTCCTTGAAAATATCCGCCATCGAATAGATGCGCGTGAACACCACGTCGCCCGCCGACAGCGTCTTCTCCATGGCCGAATAATCGCGCGCCGCCACCCATTCGCCGACGATGGCTTCGATTTCCTGCTGATGCTTGACGCGCTCGGCGCGCGTGTTGAAGCGCACGTCCGCAAACACCTGCGGCATGCCCATCGCCTCGCACAGCCGCCGGAATGAATTGGTTTGCGACCCCTGTATGTGCACGTACACGCCGTCTCCGGTGGTGAACAGGTTGTTGATCACGCTTTCGACGTGAGCAGATCCCTCACGTTCTGCCACGTAACCCAGCTTTTCGTACGAAGGCACATGCGATTCCATGAAACTGAAGGCGCATTCGTAAAGCGCCGTGTCGATCACCTGGCCTTCGCCGAAACGTTCACGATGTCGCAATGCCATCATCGCGCCAAACGCGGCGTAGAGTCCGGTGATACAGTCAGTCAGCGCAATGTTGGCACGCGCCGGCGGCGTGGACGGGTCGCCGTTCACATAGCGCAGGCCGCCCACCGCTTCGCACACCACGCCATAACCGGGACGTTGACTGTAAGGACCGGTTTGGCCATAACCGGAGACGCGTACCATGATCAAGCCACGATTCAGCTTCGACAATGCGTCATAACCCAAGCCCCACTTTTCGAGGGTGCCGGGCCGGAAGTTTTCAATCAGGATATCGCATTGAGGGATCAGCTTGCGGATAATCTCCTGCCCGTCGGGCTTGCGCAGATCGATTGCGATCAGGCGCTTGTTGCGCGTCAGACTCGCGGCATACAAAGACTTGCCTTGGAAACTTTTGCCAGCAGAGCGTATCGGATCGCCGTCCAGCGCCTCAGCCTTGATCACCTCCGCGCCGAAATCCCCCATCAGCCGCGCGCAGAACGGGCCCGCTATCGTGGTGCCCAGTTCCAGTACGCGTATGCCGGTGAGCGGGCCAGGGTGCTTTTGAGTTGCGGTCACAGTGTCGCCTTTCGATTATTTCGCCAGCAGATCGCCGAGCACGCCACGCAATTCTTCGTACTGCGCAGCAAAATAGGTGCGGGTCGCCTTGCTGTCGAGATAGTTATTGACCCACAGATTCTTTCGTACATCGTCACTCCATTCGGGGGACTTTATCAGTCTCGCAAGCACGTCGTCCCAGAAGGCCGTTTGCGCGGCCGATAAACCCTTGGGAGCGAGCACGCTGCGCCAATTAGAGGCGACCGCATCGTAGCCCTGTTCTTTCCAGGTCGGCACTGCCGCATAGACTCCTTCAAGCCGTTGCGGCGCGGCGACGCCAATCACGCGCAGCCGCCCGGCCTGTAGTTGTTGTGCGGCGTTGGCAGCGGCGGTGGCGACAATATCGACATGGCCGCCGAGCACGGCGGTAATCGACTCACCACCGGAATTGAAAACCACTACTTTCAGCTTGCGTACATCCGCCCCGGCGGCTTTGGCGATCAAGCCGACGGCCACATGTTGCATGCCGCCGCGCGCGGTCGCCACCGCAGCACTCACCGATGCCGGATCAGCTTTGAGACGGACTGCCAGATCGCGCCCGCTGCGCAGTGGCGAATCATCGCGCACGGCAATCACAATATATTCGCTGAACAATCGCGCCAGCGGCGTCATGTCCTGGTATTCGACCTTGCTGCTGCCGGAAATCTGGTTTATCAGCAAGGTCGGCGAAGCCACTGCGATGTAATGGGCATCACCGGCATGCTGATTAAGGTAACTATGGCTGACCGCGCCGCCACCGCCCGGCCTGTTGACCACGTTGATCGCCACGCTGATGAGGTTGCGGTCTTTCCAGATGCGCTGCATGGCGCGCGCGGTGCGGTCCTGCGCGCCGCCCGCCGCCGAGCCGGCGACTATTTCTATCGCACGATCTGGCCGCCATTCCTGCGCGCCACTATCTGCGCACACAAGAAATATCAATAAAATAAGATGCTTACGCATCACTCAGCGCACCGGTACTGAACGCGTATGCACAAAGCGCTCGTGCCATTTCAGCGCTGCAAGCGCGTAGCCGGCATTCGACATTTCATCGAACACGGGCACGCCCAGTGCTACCGCCTTATTGCGAAATTCGCGTTTGCGTTCTTCCAGCGCCGGTTCGCCATCGGAACGTAGTACAAGCAGGAAGTGCGCCTGCCCGGGATATTTTTGTTGCACGCGCAGCGCAGCAGCCATCAGATTGTCGAGCACCTCGGGCTTGCTGCGCCCGACAAACGCCGACAAGTTCAGGTGCATCACCAGCGCGTCGGGTTTGCCGTTGCGGTAAATGATGTCGAGTATCTTTTCAGCAACACGGCCATCTTCCTGCTGCAGTGTGCCCACCGGGCAATCCACCGGGTTGGTGATACTGGTGCCGGGCGGCAACTTGAGTGCAGCCAGCGATTCGATGGTGTCGGCAGCAAAGGGCGTCACATCCAAACCGAGGCGCGCATAAAAGTCCGTTGCCAGCACGCTGGTGCCGCCGCCATTGCCGAACAAAGTGACGTGCTGGGTCGGCTGCGCGGCTTTCGGCGTCAGCGACTGAAATATCAACAATGTGTCGATGAACTGGTCGAGCGTGTCGACCAGTACGCAGCCTGTTTGGCGAGACAGTGCCATCCACACGCGATCATCGCCGGCGAGCGATCCGGTATGGGACGCTGCGGCTGCGATTCCCTGCTGCGTGCGCCCGCCTTTAAGTATTACCACCGGCTTGGCCGCCTTTGACGCTCTCAGCTTTTCGAACAGGCGGCGACCGTCTTTGGCAGTCTCGATATACATGCCGACCACCTTGGTTTGTGAATCAGCAAAGTAATACTCGATGAGTTTGGTCGGCACCACATCGGCGCAATTGCCCACGGTGATCAGCCCGGAGAACTTGATGCCACGCCCCAGTCCACGGCGGATGATGTCGGTACCCAGGCCGCCGCTTTGTGAAATGATACCGACACTGCCTACCTCCTGTGGTCCCACTTCGGCAAAAGTCACGCCTCCGCGTGGCGTATAGATGCCGAGGCAATTCGGTCCGATCAGGCGCATACCGCCCGCGCGTGCGGCAGCAACGAGTTGATCCTGCAACTCCTTGCCTTCATCCACCTCGCCAAAGCCGCTGGAAATTACCTGGGCGAAGCGCACATGCCCTTTCGCAGCCTCAAGCATCGCGGGTATCTGCGCGCCGCCAACCGCGATGTATGCGTAATCGACCGGCAGCGGCGTATCCGCCAGCGTTTTATAGGCGGTAAGCCCATCGATTTCCGGCGCGCTCGGATGTATCGGATAGATCACGCCGCTATAGCCAAACTCACGAATGCGGCGGATAAAGGTATTAGGCAGCGCGCCGCCCTTGGCCGATGCACCTATGACCGCCACCGTTTTCGGTTCGAACAATGGTGTGAATTCCTGCAGGATATTTTTTTGATTCATGATTTCCCGCTGAGGATGAAGCGCGCATCGACAGCGACAGCAGCCGTCGCCGACACAATCAGTGGATTGATATCTGCTTCCTTGATGTCATCTGCGTGTCGCATCAGCAACCCGTTTTCGCCGCCTACTTTCAGCAGCACATCGACGATGGCATCGCGTGACACGGCCTTGCGTCCGCGCGCGCCGTCAAGTATGGCCGCCCCCTTCAACTCGGCAAGCATTTCCTGTGCGTCAAGGCGCGTGATCGGGCAAATACGAAACGACACATCGGCCAGCACTTCAACAAAAATTCCGCCCAGTCCCACCATCACCAGCGGCCCGAACTGCGGATCGTGCAGTCCACCCACCACGATTTCCTGTCCGGCAGGCGCCATCTCTTCGAGCAGATACCCATCGATGCGCGCACCTTTGATCTTTGGCGAGGCTGCCATAGCGGCAATCACGTCCTTCACTTCTACTGCGGATTTGAGGCCGACCTTCACGCCGCCCGCATCGCTTTTGTGCAGAATGTCGGGAGACATGATTTTCACCACCAATGGCGCAGTGAGTTGAATGAACACGGCATCTACGCCGGCCGCATCACTAACCACTGCCGATCGCGGTACCGTCACGCCGTATTCTGCAAGCAATGCCTTTCCCGCTTGTTCATCAAGCGAAGTTCGTTGCTGTGTTCTTGCTTGTGCTATCAATGCTTGCGAATTCATCGAGTCTTCCCATTATTCTCCCCCCTCTCAAGAGGGAGGGATCACCTTGCCCGGCTAACTATTGCGCTTCAAACCTTCTTCTTCATTACTTCCGCTATGAGCCCGGTGTGCACATTGCCAGCGCGGAACGGCTCTGATTTAAGAATCGCGATCACCGCCGGGATGTTGTGCTTAAGCCCCTGGATTTCAAAAGCTTCCAGTGCACCGACAAGCTTGTCGATGGCCGCTTCGCGCGTCGGCGCGTGCGCAATCACTTTCGCAATCATCGGATCGTAATGCGGCGTCACGTCGCGGCCTTCGGCAAAACCGGTTTCCACGCGCACCGACCCATCAACGGGTGGACGAAACACCTTGAGGGTAGCCTTTTCGATCATTGGCGGATTCAAGTCTGAAGTGCAACCGCGTTATGATGCGAGTGTAGCTTCTTCCAGAAGACTTCGTGGGGTGTTTTGAAGCCGAGG
>CAMDDY010000151.1 GCA_945893125.1 Bordetella parapertussis | reverse complement strand
TCATGTCGATGTGCATCAAGTCGAAATCATTGGGGATGTTGTCGTCGAGGCGCAGCGTTACCTTGGGCAGCAGCGCCACCACATCCGGCGCGAAACGTCGTTCGTTGTTGAACGAATCAACGGTGATCTCACCATCGAGCAGCGCGACGGTGGTGGTGTATTGCACGCTGAATTTGCCGTCGAGGCCGGTTTCCGGTTGTGGGCGATTCACATATTCAAAGCGCGGGAACACCACATCGACTTTCGCGATCTGCTCCGGCTGGATGTGATGTTGTTCGCGTAAAGCCAGCGCCGCATCTATCGGGCGATGGGTGAAATAATTCGACGGATGTTTTTTAAAGCCCACACCCGGATCAACCATACGAAACGGCGCGCCGAAATTGTCATTCAATAAATGCGGCTCGGCCTTGCCGAATAAAAACGTATCGAAAAAACCCTTCGGCCCGAATACATCGGCGCTGCCGGTGAAACCCATTTTTGCCAGCACCGCGCATTCCACACCCATGCGCGCGGCGTGGCCGGAGTGCGACGACTTGGTCATGGTGCCGGTGTTGATTGACATGCTGCCCGCGCGCGACCCGGCGATGCCGAACGCCATCAACATCTGCCGGCGATCCAGATCGAGCATCTTCGCCGCAGCAGTGACCGCGCCAAACTGCCCGGTGGTGCCGGGCTTGTGAAAACCCGAACCAGTTTCAAGACCCGTAGCCGCCATGCGCATGCGGCCCTGCACTTCAAACGCGGCGACGAGGGATTCGATGATTTTTTTGCCGCCAAGGTTGTGATTTTCCGCAATCGCCAATATCGCCGGCAGCGTGGGTGAAGTCGGGTGATTCAGCGGATACCAGGTGTTGTCGAAATCCAGCGCGTGCGCCATGGTGCCGTTGGCGTACGCGGCGTTCACCATCGAGGTTTTGAAGCCGCCCGCGATCACAGTCGCCTGCGGATTGCCGCCCGCGTCTTTCACGTATTGCGTGACGATGCGACCCAGCCCCAGCGGCTCGGTTGCGCCGGCAAGCATCACCGCGATGCCGTCGAGGGCGCAGGCTTTCGCCATGTCAATGGCGGCGGCGGGTAGCGTCTCGTATTTAACCGCGAGAATTTTGTCGATGAGTTGTTCGGTGATGGTTTTCATGGCGGGTCTAATCGGCTTTCGCGCCAGATTGCTTCACCATCGTCGCGTAGCGCGTGATTTCATCTTTGATCGCCGCCGCAAACTGCGCCGGTGTATTGGGCGTGAATTCCAGCGACAGCACGTCTAGCCGTTCTTTCACATCCGGCAACTGCATGATGCGAGTGATCTCGCTATTTAATTTTCCCACGATGGCGGGCGGCGTGCCCGCCGGCGCGAAAAATGAAAACCAGGTGTGGTCATTGAACCCCGCGAAACCGGATTCCGCCACCGTCGGCACATTCGGCAATATCGCCGAGCGTTTCGCGGTAGTCACGACGATGGGGCGTATACGATTGGCCTTTACATGCGGCACGGCGGGCGGCATGGACGTAGCGGCAATCGGCACCTGATTGCCCACCACTGCCGTTACCGCCTGCGCCGGGCCATAGGGAATATGCGTGATATCCACCTTCGACAGCGCGCGAAAAATCAATTCCACATCCAGATGCGGCGTGGTGCCGGTACCCGATGAGCCGTAGCTGGTTGGTTTGCCCTTCGCAAACGCAATCACTTCCTGCAAGGTGTTGGCCTTCACCGAAGGATGCACTGAAATCAGATTCGGCGTAGTCGGCCCCTGCAACACGGGCGCAAAATCAGCGAGCGTGTAGCCGGGCCTCGAGTAGAGACTGACATTGACCACGAACGCCGAACTGTTCATCAAAATGGTGTAGCCGTCGGGGTTTGCGCGCGCCGCGGTCTGTGTGCCGATGTTGCCGCCCGCACCGGGGCGATTTTCCACCACCACGTTTTGTCCCCACGCTTCGCTCAACTTTGCGCCGACAATGCGCGCGACGATATCAGTGGATGCACCCGGCGCGAACGCCACGACAAAACGTATCGGGCGATTCGGGTAGGCGTTTGCGTCGCGTGCCGGTGATTGCGCATGGGCGCAAGTCGCCATCCACAAAACACCGATCGCACCTAATATGTTGTATTTAAACATAATTAATCCCATGTAAAAGAGTTGCACCCCGCTGGCCCGAAGTCGCGCATTATAACTGTCGATCGATAGACCTCGTGGCCACGGAGATAGTTATGCCCGCACTACGTACTCTTTTGCCGCAGGTGCGCGCATGCCGTCTGTGTGAATCGGCGCTGCCGCACGGCCCGCGCCCCGTGGTGCAAATCAGCCGTGCGGCCACCATCCTTATCGCGGGCCAGGCGCCCGGACGCCGCGTACACGAGAGCGGCATCCCGTTCAACGATCCCAGCGGCGAGCGGCTGCGCGAGTGGATGGGCATTGACCGCGACACGTTCTACGATGACAAGAAAATCGCGTTGTTGCCGATGGGTTTTTGCTACCCCGGCACCGGCGACAATGGCGATCTGCCGCCGCGCCCGGAGTGCGCGCCTGCGTGGCGCGCGGCGTTGCTGGCAAATTTGCCCAAGCTGCAATTGACCATCGTGATCGGCCAGTACGCGCAGGCGTATCATCTAAAAAGTACCAGGCAATCCGTCACCGACGCCGTGCGCGCGTGGAAAACCTATTGGCCCGAGCAGATACCGTTGCCGCATCCGAGTCCGCGCAATCAGATGTGGGTGAAGAAAAACCCGTGGTTCACGAAGGATGTGCTGCCGGCGTTACGTGAGCGTGTGAGAGAGTTGGTTTGATCGTCCGGCGGTCTATTCGGCAACGATATCAAGAGCGAGCATCGTATGAAAATGTCCGGCTACCCCTTCGACACCGTCGATTGGTCGAGCGTTGAGCGCGTCGAATATCCCGGCGAAACCGGCGTTGCCTACTGGCGCACGCGCGACTTCGGCGACATCCGCGTACGCATGGTCGAATACACGCCCGGTTACGTTGCGGATCACTGGTGCGAAAAAGGCCATGTTCTGCTGTGTCTTGAAGGCGAGCTGCACACCGAACTCAAGGATGGGCGCACGTTTATATTAAAGCCCGGCATGAGTTATCAGGTGGCGGACAACGCCGAGGCGCATCGCTCGCGCGCGCCGGCGGGCGCGAAACTCTTTGTGGTGGATTGACCGGCGTGACGCACGCACCTATTCTGCGCACCGGGTTCTTATGAATTACTTCACTCAACTCAGCGGCCTCATGATCGAGGTGATGCTGCCCCTCGGCCTGCTGGTGGCGGCGGGTGCGTTCTGGCCGCGCATCTTTGCCGACGCGCAGCCGGATGTGTTGCGCACGCAACTCAATCGTGTGGTGATGTACGTGTTCTACCCGTGCATTTTGTTCGCGGTGGCGTCCACCACGCCGGTCACGCTTAATCTGCTGTCAGTGCCGCTGCTGGTGGGCATCGGCACATTATGCTCGGGCGCGCTGCTGTATGTGCTGCTGTACCGCACGCCGCTGGGACGTAATCTGTCCGACCCGACGCGCGCGGTACTCATGATTGGCGGCATGTGGGGCAACACGTTTAACGTCGGCGCGCCGGCGCTGATATTCTTTTTTGGTCGCGACGCCACGCGCTACGCGATTTACAACGACGTGGTGATGACCATGCCCCTGGTGTGGAGCCTCGGCGTATGGATCGCCACGCGCCTCGGTTCGCACGAGAGCAATGTGTCGTATCCGTCGGTGTGGCGCGTGATGGCGACCATGCCGCCGCTATGGGCCTTTGCGCTCGGCTTCGCGTCGCAGCAGTTGGGGCTGAGCTACGCGCCGCTGGTCACGGCGGCGCAGTTTGTCGGGCAGGCGACGATACCGGTGGTGCTGTTCGTGCTCGGCCTCACCATCCCGTGGCGCAATCTCACGCCGCGCCCGGAAATTTTGATGGCCTCGCTGGTAAAGTTACTGGTGATGCCGCTCATCGTGTGGCTGGCCGCCGGCGCGTTGTTTCCGCCGATGTCACACATGGGTGAAGCGCAATATGCGTCGGTGGTCGAAGCCGCCACGCCGGCGATGATGACCACGCTGTTGCTGGCGGATCGTTTCAAACTCGATGCGGCTACCGCCGGGCTGATCGTCGGCTGGACCACGCTATTGTTCTGGCTGACGCTGCCGGTGATTATGGCGTTGGGGATGATTAAATAGTCGTTGAACGATTTGGAGAGAGGTTAAATATGAATACGCAGACCAGTCACACAACGCCCTACTTCTACATGGTCACCTTTGAAATAGCACCCGAAGACGAAAACGATTTCAATGAAATTTACGACACCGAACACATCCCCAACATCCTGCAAGTTGAGGGCGTGTTGCAGGTGATCCGCTTGCGCGATGCCGAGCCCACGGCGCAGGGTTGGCTCAAATACTCGGCGTTGTATCTGATCACGCAGCCGGATTTGCCGACCACGCCGCAATGGAAGGCGAAATCCGATCTGGGCCGCTGGGCGCCGGTGATCCGTCCGCGCGTGAAGGCGCGGCGGCAGCGACTGGGTAGTATCGTGGCGAACGCGAGCAGGCCGTAACATCGGCAACCCTGCGCGGCCACGCCGGGCACTTTTCGGCCGGCCCGGAGTCGAAGTAAAGTCTCAATAAAAACAATATGATATGCATAAGCGCTGTGCTGTTTTAGGGGCCGCCGTGGTGTTGTCTGCTGCGTTCATCGGCGGCTGCACCCACTTACAGGATTTGATTCTGCCGACGCCCGGTGTTCCCGGTGAATGGAATGCGTTGCTCCGCGATGTGCGCGCATTCGAGCAGCGCATCGGTTTTCGCGCGACCGAAAATTTCAAGGACGTGTACGCGGAGAAAGGCGAGTATTCGATTTGCGGCTACGCGCCGCGCTTTCAGTTGCCATATTCGTATGAAGATCCGGTGATCCGCTGGGGTAGCGCGCAAAACGAAAAGGACTGCCGCGCCGCCGGCAATGGTGACGATGTGTATTTCACCCAGGTTGAAGCGGTGGGCGAAATCGGCACTGCCGTGACGTCAACCATGCTTGAGGGCAAGCTTGATCGATTTCTCTATCTGGTGATTCATGAAGACTGCCACGATCAGTTTGATCTGCCGTATGGTGTTGAAGAGGCGTTGTGCAATTTGCTGGGTTACAAAGGCATGGCGGCATTTGCCGACGAAAAATACGGCGTGAAAGCGCGCGAAGATCGCGCGATACGGCGCTATGCACAGGCACAATCGCGGTTGACGCGCGCGGTGGTGGATTATTATCAGCAGGCCGAGCAACTGTACGCGCGCCATGCACGCCGGGAGGTTGCGATGAACGTGGTGCTGAACGAACGCGCACAACTCTTTAGCAGCGCCGAGCGCACTTTCGGCTGGAAGCGCAACGCGATGAACAACGTGGGACTTGCCAATGAAATGACCTACAGCCGCCACTATCCGCTGCTGGAAACCGTGCATGAAACGCTGGGCAACGATCTGGCAAAGACCGTGGCGTTTTTCCGCCAGGTGGACAAATTAAAGCCCGCGCGTGCGGCGGTGATGAAGCGGTTGCGCATCAGCCACGAAAAGAGCGCGCAATTCGTCGCCGGATACGAGGCCGCCATCGTGGAAACCATCCACAGTGCGCTGCGCACACACACCGGCACAACCTTGCCGGTGCAGCTAAAATAGCGCCTGCTGAATCACGCACGATCACACACGAAGGGCGCCGCGGCATGGCACGAAAATGGTTGATACCGATCCTGATTTTTATCGGTGTCTTTGTATTGTCCAGTCAGGGCCTGAAGAGCGGGCCGGAAATCTCCGTCAAAGATGCCGCTGCGCTGCTGAAGGGCGACCCGCGTCCGGTGGTGATTGATGTGCGCGAGCGCGCCGACCACGACACAGGCCATTTGCCCGGCGCGATAGCCGTGCCGTTTGCCGAATTCAAAGATCGTCTGCAAAGTCTCAAGCTGCCGAAGATTGATCCGGTCATTTTGTACGGCGCCGACGACGCGCGCGCGCGTGATGCCACCAAGCACTTGTACGAAAGCGGTTATCAGGGCGCGCTTACGTTAAAGGGCGGCATCGAGGCGTGGCGCGCCGCAGGGCAGACGGTGGCGAAGCCAAAAGCCGTGAAACCGCAAGCGTCACCACCATAAGTCACCATAGTAGTTCGTCCGCTCCCGGCTTCGGGAGAAAAAACACCACGGAGGATTTGCGATGATAGCCACGAAAAAATACACGCTTGGGGTAATGCCGGTGTTGGCAGCACTGCTGGCCGCACTGCTTACGGGCTGCGCCACGCAGGCGCCGCCGCTGACTGCGGATCAACTCAATGCCGTGTTGGCCGCGCCGGATCGTAACGAAGCCGATAAAGCCAACGACACGCGCCGCAAGGCGCGCGAGCTGTTTACCTTTATCGACGCGCGGCCCGGCATGCGCGCGATGGATGTCAACGCCGGGGCCGGCTACACCGCCGAAATGTTGGCGCGCATGGTGGGCGCGAATGGACTCGTTATCGCGCATAACACCGCGCAGTTCATGGAGAACTCGAACAAGGGCCGTTTCGAGGGGCGAGTCAAAAGTTACAGCGGCAAGAATCTCAGCTTAAGCGTGCAGCCCTACGAAATCCTGTTGCCGCCCGACGCCAAAGCTTCGCTTGATCTGGTGACGTTCATGTTCAATTATCACGATCTCGGGTGGCTCGGCGCCGATCGCGCGCGGCTTAACCGCGCGGTGTTCGATGCGCTGAAACCGGGCGGCTATTACGTGGTGGCCGATCACTCGGGCCGGCCCGGCACCGGCATCAGCGAAGCCAAAAGTCTGCATCGTATCGAAGAAGCGTTCCTGCGGCGCGAGGTAGAGGCCGCCGGTTTTAAACTGGTGGCAGAAGGCCAGTTCCTGCGCAGCCCAGCCGACCCGCGCGACAAACCCGTGGCCAAGCCCGCGCAACCGAATGATGAATTTGTGCTGAAGTTTCAGAAACCGTAGCCGCGTAGAGTCGCGATCAGTCGCGATCAGTCGCCATCGGCCATTCGCCCTCTGCAAAGCGAGGACATTTTTGCTATCGTGGCGCACGGGACAGTATCCAGCACATCGCCCGGATAACACGAGAGGTGTCGGAATGCGCAATTTTCACCGGGCCGGATTACTCGCTGCCGTGCAGATGGTTTCGCTGTTTGCCGCGCATGCACATGCGCAATCCGCTGCGGCCGGATCAGGGGTGGCCTACCCCACCAAATCCGTGCGCGTGATCGCATCGGTGTTGCCCGGCGATACCTGCGACTTGCTGGTGCGGATGGTGGGCTTCAAAATGGGCGAGCGCCTCGGTCAGCAGTTTGTCATCGACAATCGTGCCGGCGCCAGCGGGCAACTGGGCCATGCCATGGTTGCGCAGGCACAGCCGGATGGGTACACGCTGGGTTGCGGCAACGGCGGCTCGTTGGCAATAGTGCCGCACGCGTTCAAAAAGGTGCCCTACGATGCGTTGAAGGATTTCACCGCTGTTGCGATGATGGCGACCAACTTCATGGCGCTTGCCGTGGGCAATACGCATGCCGCGCGCCACGCGCTTGCCGAATTACCCTGATATTCCAACCATCTCGGAATCGCTGCCTGGCTATGAATCGGGCGGCTGGTTCGGCATCGTTGGGCCCGCCGGCATGCCGCGCGACATCGTGACCAAACTCAATCGCGAGGCCAACTGGGCGATGAGCCAGCCGGAGTTTCGCGAAAAGATGGTTACCATGGCGCTGGATGTGATCCCGGAATCGCCGGATTATTTCGCGAAATACATACGCGCCGACCATGCGCGTTACGGCAAAATCGCCAAAGAAATCGGCTTGAAGCAGCAGTAGTCGCAAGGAAGTGGCAACCGGCGTTGCCGCCCCTATTTCCGCAGGCGGTTACTGCAACGGCGAAAACGCTGACGGCATCAGGATTTTGTTTTCCTGAAGCACAAGATTGTAGCCAGGCAGGCCCAGCTTCGCGGCGTTGGGTGGCCATACGCCGGCGGTTTGTGTCTGTTCGCGGATCGACATGCGCGCGTCCAGCGATGGATACGGCCAGATATGCACGAACTTGTTCAGGCCGCCCAGATCCGAATACCACGCCGCGCACAGCGGACTGTATTTCAGCCGCTCGGGCACGCCTTTCTCCCACACCGCGCGCAGCTTGGGCAGATCACCGGCGGCATGCGTGTAGGTGCGCATTTCGAAGAACGGCCCCAATTTGCCGGGCTTCATTTCAGGCGACACCGAAAACGGCATAAAGATTTCCGAGCGCATGTTGTCAATGAACTCGGTGGTGGGTGGCGGCCAGATGCCGTCTTTTGCCGCCGCAGCGCGTATGCGATTGCGCTCTTCCAGATCTTTGTACGGCCACACGTGAATCACCTGATTCAGCGGGCCGATCTCGGTATGCCAAAAGGCAGCCAGCGGCGAATAGTTTTTGCGTTTTTCATAGGCTTCGCCGAAACGCTTTTCAAACTCGGCTTGCGTGCGCGGTTTCAGATCGTAGGTTCTCATTTCGTAGATCATGGTTGCTCCTTGGTTGGGTTGTAAAAACGCTGTGGCGAAAACGCTGTTGAAATTCTTGAGCTCTTATGAAATCCCGCTGTAATCCACCGTTGCCCACCCGCGCTTGATGATCGATGATTCGGCTGCGTCCCACACGCGGTGGATTTTAAGCTTATCTCTAAAACTGGGGCTGCACTCGCGCCCTTCGTTGATGGCTCGGGCGAAGGCATGCCAGGTTTCCGCGACGAGGTAAGTGCCGCGCCCGCGTTCCAGTCCCTGCACGTGAAAATGTTTCTTCGGAATAGCAATTTCACGATACTGGTTCTGCAGTCGCTCTGGCGGCGTGGGATTGACGACATACTCGCGGATGTTCGCACGTGCGCCGTACAGTTTAAGCTCGCCACGCGACGGATCGCCCTCGCCGCTTTGTTTGTCCCATGCGGGGGTTGCGCCCGTACCGAGCATCAGCATGCCTTCGGTGCCATATACCTCAAAGTGATTCCCCGTGCCGTACCACGCGGCGAAGGAGGTTTGCATGGTGCCCATGACGCAGTTGCCACTCTTTTCTCCCATGCGCAACAGGTAATTCATGCTGTCCACCTGATTGCTGCGAATCACACCGCCGGTGTCCACCGCGATGCGCTCCGGCACCTGCACCGCCATGTCGGCGCAGATCGAGGTGACATCCTGTCCCAGCACCGAGTGCAGCCGGTCAAGACTGTGACCGCTGCGATAACCGGGGTGCCCGCCCATGTCCGCATCGAACAGCCACTGGCGGTGCGACGGCCGCGGCACGATGTAATTGCCGACGAAATACGTGTGATTGAACGACAGCGGACGTCCGATATAGCCTTCGCGCACCAGCTCTGCCATGTGCCGCGTGGCCGGCTCGTAATGGCTCTGATGGCCGATCACCGTGCGCACGCCGGCCTCCTTGGCCAGTGCGTACATCGCGCGTGCCTCGGACGTTGAAACCCCCAGCGGTTGCTCGCAGTACACGTGCTTGCCCGCGCGCAACGCGGCGGACACCACCTTGTAGTGATGCACGGGCCGCACCGACACGCATACCACGTCGATCTCCGGCAGCGCTTCGAGCATATGATCGACATTATCGAACGCATGCGGCACATCGAAATGGCGCGCGGCGTTTTGCGCGGTATCGAGGTGTGTGGTGCAGACGGCGACCAGATCGTAAATGTCGGAGAGTTTTTTCAACGCCGGCAAATGCGCGCGCGCGGCCCAACCCTCGCGGCCATCGGGGCTATTTTTCATGCCTGCGCCGGTGACGGCGACTTTAAGTTTCTTTGGCATAGTTTGGAAAGTCAAAACCTTCGACGCGGATTTACGCAGATGAACGCAGATTATCCCTGAGCGATTTTATCTGCGGAAATCTGCGTTAATCTGTGTCAAAAAAGAGGTTTCATTTAATCCACCCGCGCGCCGGAGTCCTTCACCGCTTTGCCCCACTTGGCGATTTCGGCTTTCATGTAATCACCGAATTCCTTGCGCGTGCCGCCGACGGGTGTGAACGCCAGCGTGTTGAGGCGCTCTTTAACCTCGGTTTCGTTGAGCATGCCAATGCAGCGGCAAGGGTGGCGACGTGGAAAGCAGGATTCATTTTATCTCCGAACCGGCGAACGCCGACAGGGGATGAAAGTTATCGGCTTTCAGCGCCGGAGGCAAGCGGGTTTATAGTAGAAGTTGCCAACCCGACCGTTCGTTCGCTATTGCCGAATGTTACTTAGCTAGACCTTGCTCCGCGCTTCGTTGGCGATTTCCTTGGCTGTCGTTTTCAGTAACTCGATGAGACGTCGGGCGG
>CAMDDY010000150.1 GCA_945893125.1 Bordetella parapertussis | reverse complement strand
TGCTGCGGCTGTATCTGGATACCGATGAGTCGAAGGAGTTGGGCGCGTCGTTCCGGGGTAAGAGGAAGCCGGATACGGATACGTTTGGGCACTAACTGCCGTGAAAGGTGAAATGTGAAACGTGAACAGCGCTGCAGTGGGGTGACGTTTCACCTTTCACTTTTTACATTTCACGCATCAACATGCTGCTAACCCTGCACAACCCGCAAACCGCCCGCCGCTACTACGAAGCTGGCTGGTGGAAAAACGACACCATGTACATGCTCGCCGCGCAGCATGCGCGCGTGCGACCGCAGGCGTATGCGTTACGCGATTCGCGTGTGCGGCTGACGTGGGCGCAACTGGTCACATGGGTAGACGTACTCGCCGCCGACATGCATGCCGCGGGCTTAAAGCGCGGGCAGCGGGTGTCGGTGTGGCTGCCCAATCGCGTTGAAGCGGCAGTGGTGTTTCTCGCCTGCTCGCGCAACGGCTACGTATGCAATCCGTCGCTGCATCAGAACTACACCGTCGGTGAAATCGTCACGCTGATGGAGCGCATCCAGACGGCGGCGCTGTTCGCGCAGGCGGGTTATGGTGCGGATGCGGATAGGGTGGATGTGTTCGGAGCGGCGAAGTCGTTGCCGGGATTGAAGCGCGTGTATCGCATGGATGCGGGTGATTTTCCTGCCGTGGGTGCAATGCCAGCGGCGCTGCCGCCGGTGGACACCGATCCCGATAAAATCGTTTATCTCGCTTTCACTTCCGGCACCACCGGCATTCCCAAAGGCGTGCTGCACTCCGACAACACGCTGCTCGCCAACGGCCGCGCGATGGTGCATGACTGGCATCACGACGAACACACGATTCTTTATACGCACAGCCCGCTGTCGCATCACATCGGCACGGTGGCCATCGCGCAGAGTTTGTGCGCAGGGTTCGAGCTGGTGCTAAACGATCTCAAGCCCGGCATGAAGCCGCTTGATGGCCTGCTCGAAACCGGCGCGACCTACGTGATGGGCGTGCCCACACACGCGATTGATATTCTCGCCGATGCCAAACAGCGCGGCCTGTCGAATCTGGGCAAGGTGAATCTCTTTTACATGGCCGGTTCGACCATACCGCCGCAGACCGCGCGCGACTTTCTCGACATGGGCATCAAGCCGCAAAACATTTACGGCATGACCGAAAACGGCTCGCATCAATACACCATGCCCGACGATACGGTGGAGATCATCACCACCACCTGCGGGCGCGCCTGCCATGGCTACGAGACAACACTGTGGGATCAGGAAAACCCCGACGTTGCGGTTGCCACCCCCGGCGACATCGGCGAAATCGGCACGCGCGGCGCGCTACTGATGCTCGGTTACTTCAACAACCAGACCGCCACCGAGAATTCGTTCAACGCCGGCGGCTGGTTCATGAGCGGTGATCTGGGGCGCATGGACGAACACGGCAACCTGCAAATCGTGGGCCGCAAAAAAGACTTGATTATTCGCGGCGGGCATAACATCCATCCGTCGCGCATCGAAAACCTCGCGTTAAAACACGCGGCGGTGCTGAAAGCGGCGGCGTTTCCGGTGGCGGATCAGCGGCTGGGCGAACGCGTGTGTCTCGCCATCATCGTGCACGAAGGCACGCAGGTTGCAGGGGATCAGTTGTTGTCGCACCTGAACGACGCAGGCCTGTCCAAATACGACATGCCGGAATTTTTTATCCGTATGGAGGCGTTTCCGCTGACGGCCAGCGGCAAGATATTAAAGCGCGAACTGGTGGAGTGGGTGAAGGCGGGGAAGATTGCGCCCGCGCCGGTACGCTGGGTCGCGCCCAAATAAAGGAGTGCGTAGATGGCCATAGAACTCACCCGCGTGGAAGAATTCGCGCTGATTACCCTGAACCGCCCCGACGCGCTGAACGCGCTGTCGATGTCGTTGATCCGTGATTTGAGCCGCTGCTTTGACGAAGTGGCCAAGAGCGACGCACGCGCGCTGATCATTACCGGCGCCGGCCCCAAGGCGTTTTGCGCCGGCGCGGATATCAAAGAACTCCAAGGCCGCGGCCTGATGGCGCAAAAGCAGGGCGGCGAATTTGGTCAGGCGACGTTTGCCAAGCTCGACACGTTGCCGATGCCTTCGATCGCGGTGATCAACGGCTATGCGTTCGGCGGCGGCATGGAACTCGCGCTGGCGTGTACGTTTCGCCTGGCAACAAAAAACGCCAAAATGGGCACGCCGGAAATCAAGCTGGGCCTGATCCCCGGTTACGGCGGCACGCAGCGTTTGCCGCGCGTGGTGGGCGAGGCGCGCGCGCTGGAGATGGTGATGACCGGGCGCACGGTGGATGCCGATGAAGCGTTGCGCATTGGGCTGGTGAGCCGGTTGGTGGAAGGCGACGCGGTGGCGGCGGGCATCGCCTTCGCGCGCGAGTTTTCGGGCTACAGCCTGCCGGTGCTTGGCTTCGCACGCGACGCGGTGAAGCGCGCGGGCGAAACGCCGCTCAATGAAGGCTTAAAAATCGAAACCGATCTGGGCACGCTGGCGTTCCAGACCGAGGATTCAAAAGAAGGCATGGCGGCGTTTGCCGCGAAGCGTAAGCCGCAATTCAAGGACAAGTAGGATGGGTGAAACCCATCGCTGCGATGCCTGGTGGTGCTGCGATGGGTTACGCTGCGCTCCACCCATCCTACTGACAGGATTTTAATGTGGCAAACACCAAAGTAATCGCAATCACCGGCGCCAGCCGAGGCATCGGCGCCACCATCGCGCTGGAACTCGCGCAACGCGGCTACACTGTGGCGTGTCTCACGCGCAAGGGCGCGGGGCCGGAAGTCGCCGTGCCCGCCGAGCTTGCGCCGCGTTTCATCAACGCAAAGTGCGATGTCACCAATGAAGCCAGCGTCAAACAAGCGCTCGCCGACGTGGCGGCGAAAACTGGCGCGATCCACGGCATCGTCAACAACGCCGGTATTCACCTTGATGGGCCGAGCGATAAACTCACGCTTGATGTCTACAACCAGGTGATGAGCACCAACGCCACGGCGGTGTTCACTGCTTGCCGCGAGGTGTATCCGCATTTGGTCAAAGCCGGCGGCGGCATCATCGTCAACATCGGTTCGTTCTTCGACAAGATCGGTGTCAAGCGCAATGTCGCTTACTGCGCGTCGAAAGCGGCAGTGGGCGCGATCACGCGTTGCCTCGCGGTGGAGTGGGCGTCCAAGAATATACGCGTGCTGGATGTCGCGCCGGGTTACATCGAAACGGATTTAAATCGCGACGCCTTCCAGGGGCCGCTGCGTGAGTTTCTCGCCAAGCGCATTCCCGGCGGCAAGCACGGCACGCCGCAGGACATTGCCAAACTGGTGGCGGCGATCTTCACTGAAGACCTGCCGTTCCTCAATGGCGAGACGATCTACATCGATGGCGGGCAAGGTATCGCGCATTAGTAAGTATTTGTTTTTAAACGATTATTTATAGGCCTGTCGATGAAAGTATTTGAGCGTCTGGATCACAGCGTCGCCTTCAGCAACGAAGAGCGCATGCTGATCGACTCGGTGCGCACGCTGGCGCGTGACCTGATCGCGCCGCGCGCTGCGGCGGATGACCGCAGCGGTGAATTTCCGTGGGACAACGTGAAAGCGATCAATGCGCTGGGGCTGAATGCGATGTTCGTGCCCGAGGCCTACGGCGGCGCGCAACTGTCGTATGCGGCGTATCTCGAATGCGTGCGCGAACTCAGCAAGGCGTGCGCGTCCACCGGCGTGATCTGGGCGACCAACTTTCACGCGATGAAGCCGCTGATTGAATTCGGCAACGACGAACAGAAAAAACGCCTGCTGCCCAAAGTGGCGGCGGGCGCGCTGGCCTCGCTGGTGATTACCGAGCCTACCGCCGGCTCCGACGCGACCGGCATGAAAACATCGTTCAAGCCCGACGGCGACAGCATCATCGTCAACGGCTCGAAGACCTTTATCACCAACGGCGCGCATGCCGATCTCTTGCTGCTTTTCGGCAAGTGGAGCGAGATTGCCGACAGCAAGGCATCGATTTCCGTACTGGTGATGGAAAAAGGCACGCCCGGTTTGACGGTGGTGCGCGAGGAAGACAAAATGGGCCTGCGCGCCTCCAGCACCGCCACGCTCGCCTTCGACAATTGCCGCGTGCCGCGCGCCAACCTGTTGTGTAATCCCGGCGATGGTTTGAAGATATTGCTCGCGTCACTGAACCGCTCGCGTCCCAGCGTGGCGGCGCACGCGCTCGGCATCGCGCGCGGCGCGTTTGAGGACGCGGTGAACTACATCAACGAGCGCAAACAATCGGGCCGCAAAATTGTTGAGTTTCAGGGCATACAGTTCATGCTCGCCGACATGGCGACCGACCTCGCGCAGTGCGAGGCTTGGCTGTGGCACGTGGCGCGCATGGTGGATGGCGGCGCAACGGATTTCGGCGTCGAGTCGTCGATGTTAAAAATGCGCGCCGCCGACGTGGCGATGCGCATCACCACCGATGCCCTGCAACTGCATGGTGGTTATGGCTACATCAAGGATTTTCGCGCCGAGCGGCTGATGCGCGACGCGAAGATCACGCAAATCTGGGAAGGCACCAATCAGATACACCGGCAGTTGATAGGACGGAGTTTTTTGAAGAAGTGATTTTTTGACGCGGATTTACGCAGATTAACGTAGATGAACCCCTCCACCGTCGTTCCCGCGTAGGCGGGAACCCATAACACAGTGCCACTGGCGAATCCCCCCTCCTACCTCCCCCCGCAAGCGGAGGAAGGGGATACCCGCCTACGCGGGAATGACGGGAGGTGGTTTTAAATCTGCGTTCATCTGCGTAAATCCGCGTCAAAGTTTTTAAAGGTTTTTGAAAAATGCACAACATCAAAACCGTAGGCGTCGCCGGCAGCGGCACCATGGGCGCGGGCATCGCCATTGTTGCCGCGCGCGCGGGCTTCAAAACAATAGTCTTCGACACACAGCAAACCGCACTCGACCGCGCGCGAAAACAGACCGAAGGTTTCTTCGCCAAGTCCGTCGAGCGTAAAAAACTCACGCAGCCGCAGGTCGATACCATGCTCGCCAACCTCACCGCGACCACGCGTATCGACGACATGGCCGCGTGCGATATCGTGATCGAAGCGGTGTTTGAGAACCTCAAGGTCAAGCACGATGTGCTGGCGCAACTCAACAAGGCCTGCAAGCCGGAAGCGATATTCGCGTCGAACACGTCCACGCTGTCGATCACTGAGATCGCCGCCGGCTCGGGCCGCGATGAAAACGTGGTCGGCATGCATTTTTGTTTGCCGGCGCAGTTGATGAAGCTGATCGAAATGTCGCCGGGGCTGCGTACCAGCGATGAGACGTTTCAGACGGCGTGGGATTTCGCCAAGGCCATGGGGCAGATTCCGGTGAAAACCAAGGACAACCCCGGTTTTATCCTGAATTATTTTTTGGTGCCGTTTAACAACGACGCCATTCGTCTGGTGGAAGCCGGTGTGGCTGCCCCAGCCGATATTGATCGCGCGATCAAGGTGGGGCTGGGTTATCCGATGGGGCCGCTGGAGTTGCTGGATCTCGTCGGCCTCGACACGCATCTGCTGGTGGCCGAGGCGCTGTACTCGTCCACGCACGAGCCGCGCGCTGCCGTGCCCGCGCTGGTCAAGCGCATGATCGCGGCGGGCCAGTTGGGGCGCAAGACCGGGCAGGGGTTCTACAGCTACAAAACCAACGCGATGTTCGGAGGCTGAGATGAAATATTCTGTAATCAACACCGGCGACAGCAACGGCTTTGAAGACGATCATGCGCTGTTGAAAAACGCATCACGTGGCGGCGAGGTGGTGGTGATCCTTGGTGTAGAGTCGGGGCAATCTTTCAATGAGTCATTCAATGAACTGCGCGACGCGGAAAAGAAAACTGCCGTGCTGATCGAGCTGGACGGCGAATGCCTGGGTGTGCATACCGGCGAATCGCGCGGCGAAGAAGGCGGCAACGTGCTGGGTTTTTCGCGTTTTCGTTTAGGCACGGCGGAGCCGACGAATCTGGTGGAGCTGGTGCGTCAGCCGGGCACCACGGACGCAGCGATTGCAGCGGCGAAAGAGGTCTTTGAAGGCGCGGGTTTGCAGGTGGCAGTGTGCGGTGATTTCGCCGGCCGCATTATCGACCGCTTGGTGCGCCCGTATTACAACGCGGCACTGACGCGGCTGGATGAGGGCCTTGCCACGGCGGACGATCTGGATGCCACGTTGAAGCTCGGCCTGGGCTACCCCGAAGGCCCGATTGCGCTGCTCGAACGCACCGGCCTTGAATACCACTGTCAGGTGACGCAGGATTTATTCGAAGCTTATGGCGACGCGGCCTACGCGCCCGCCCGCCGGGCGCGGGTGGCCTACGCGCGCGCGGTGACGCAACGCGAAACCGAGGCGGCGCAACTGTTTCCGATTCCGCCGAGTAATGGCGACTGAATCTCCATTACTCGTAGCGTGCGCTGTGCGCACGTCAACCGGGGCAGGCGCGCTTGCCGCCGGAAACCATCCTTTGCAATTCGTCACGAGGTTTTGTCGTGCGCATGGCACACGCTACGAATGGCGCTAACGCTTAAAATAACGCCCTTGCGGAAAGCCCTATAAATCATGTCTCACATCAACACACAACAACCCCTTCAACCACTCGCCGGCATCAAGGTGCTCGACTTCAGCACGCTGCTGCCCGGACCGCTGGCGACATTGATCCTTGCCGAAGCCGGCGCCGAGGTCATCAAGATCGAGCGCCCCGGACGCGGCGATGAAATGCGCTCGTATGAGCCGAAATTCGGCGCCGACAGCGTGAACTTCGCGATGTTGAATCGCGGCAAAAAAAGCATCGCCATCGATTTGAAGGACGCGAAGGCGCGCGAGTCGCTGCTGCCATTGCTGAAGGAAGCCGACATCGTGGTGGAACAATTCCGTCCCGGCGTGATGGATCGTCTGGGCCTGGGTTACGCGGCGCTCAACGCGATCAACCCGCGCATCATTTACTGCGCGATCACCGGCTACGGGCAGAGCGGCCCGCGCGCCGAAGTCGCCGCGCACGACATCAACTACGTCGCCGAATCCGGCATGTTGTCGCTGGCGGCGGGTGAAGACGGCGCGCCCATCGTGCCGCCCGCGCTGATCGCCGACATCGGCGGCGGCACGTATCCGGCGGTGATCAATATTTTGCTCGCATTGCGCGCGCGCGACAGTAGCGGCAAAGGTTGCAAGCTCGACATCGCGATGGGTGACAACCTGTTTACATTTTTGTATTGGGCGATGGGTAATGGGCTGGCTGCGGGCGAGTGGCCCAAACCCGGCGGCGAACTCGTCACCGGTGGCAGCCCGCGATTTTTTGTCTATCGTACACGCGACGACAAGTTCATTGCGGCGGCGCCGCTGGAACAAAAATTCTGGGAGAATTTTTGCGAGGCCATTCAACTCGACGTAAATTTCCGCGATGACGCCAAGGATGCAATAGCCACCAAGCGCGCCGTCGCGCAACGCCTGCGCGAAAAAACCGCCGCCGAGTGGCAATTGGTTTTCGCCGGAAAAGATTTGTGCTGCTGCGTGGTGGCGAGCATGCAGGAGGCGCTTAACGATGCGCATTTCAAGGCGCGCGGCGTGTTCAGCCGCAAAGTCACGGCGGATGGCAAATCGGTCATCGCGCTGCCGGTGCCGGTGGCTGATGTGTTTCGCAACACGCAAACCGAAGCGGGTTATCCCGCCCTTGGCAGCGATAACAAAATACTTAATAAAAACAACTAGTTACATTAATAAAGCTGAACATCATGCAAGCATTAATCGTTACCGAACACGGCCCGCTGGAAAAACTTTCGCTCGGCGAATTCCCCGATCCCAAACCCGGCAAGGGCGAAGTGCTGGTGGATGTACATGCAGCGAGTGTAAATTTTCCCGATCTGCTGGTGATCGGCGGCACCTACCAGAATCTGCCGCCGCGTCCATTCGTGCCGGGCAAGGACCTCGCCGGCGTAGTGGTTGCGGTGGGTGTAGGCGTCACGCGCGTAAAGCCCGGTGACCGCGTGCTGGCGCAAATCGAGCACGGCGCTTTTGCCGAACGCGCCGTGGTGCGCGAGGTGTTGTGCTTTGTGATGCCTGCCGGCATGTGTTTTGAGGATGGCGCCGCGATGGGGCTGGTGTACCTGACGGCGCATAACGCGATGGTCGAGCGCGCACACGTGCAACCAGGTGAAACCGTGCTGGTCACGGGTGCCGCGGGCGGCGTGGGGCTTGCCTGCGTGCAACTCGCCAGGGCACTGGGCACCACGGTGATCGCGGCGGTGAGTTCCGATGAAAAAGCCAAAGTTGCACGCGAGAGCGGCGCGCATCACATCGTGCGCACCGACGTGCCTGATCTGCGCGAGAGCTTTCGCAAGCAGGTTTTCGATGCTGTCGGTAAACGCGGCGTTGATCTGGTGCTGGAAAACGTCGGTGGTGACGTGTTCGATGCGAGTCTGAGAGTGATGGCGTGGTGCGGGCGGCTGGTCATCATCGGCTTCGCCGGCGGGCGCATACCCGAAGTGAAGGCGGGCTACCTGCTGGTGAAAAACATTTCGCTGATTGGTTTGCAAAGCAGCGACTACCGGGAGCGCACACCGGACGTGGTGCGCGACACCTATGAAGAACTGTTTGCCCTCTACACTGCGGGCAAGTTAAAGCCGCACGTGATGGCGGCGTATCCGATGAAAGATTATTTGACCGCGCTCAATACAGTGAAGGACCGCAAGGTGGTGGGTAAAGTCGTGATTACCATGCGGGTTTGACAGGCTTGCGAACGGGGCTTATAAATTGCGGCAATACTTACTACGGTGCAGATACACCAATCCCGTCATTCTGGCTTTCGCCAGAATGACGAGGTTGATGTGAAACGCATTTGAATTTTTACCAAGGAGAAAATCATGTACGGATGGCGCGGACGCATAGGTTTGCTGGTTCCCTCGATCAACACCACCATGGAAACCGAGTTCTGGAAAATCGTGCCGCCCGGCGTATCGGTGCATACCGCGCGCATCACCGGCGGGCGTCATGGCACGCCGGAAACCCTGCGCGGCATGGAAGACGCGAGCAAGGCCGCTGCCGCCGACGTGGGTATGATCGAGCCCGACGTGGTGGTTTACGGCTGCACCAGCGGCAGTTTTTTTGAAGGCCCGGCGTGGAACAAAAAAATCTGCGAACAACTCACAGCGATCACCAAGGCGCCGACGGTGACCACCGCCGGCGGCATGGTGGCCTGTTTGCAGGCGAGTGGGTTCAAGAAAGTGGACATTGTCACGCCGTATGTCGAGGTGACCAATGAGCGGCTGAAACATTTTTTGAAGGCGCACGGCATCGATGTAGTGAAGCTCGGCACCTTCGACATGCTCGACATGTTCGACCACGCCAAAATCACGCCGGATGAAATTTACCGCAAGGTGAAGGAACTCACCTCGCCCAAATCCGAAGCCGTGTTCGTCGCGTGTACGCAGTTGCGCGCGCTGGAAGTGCTCGATCAGCTTGAGCGTGATCTGGGCAAGCCGGTGTATTCGGCGGTGCAGGCGTCGGCGTGGCAGGCGTATGACGTGATGGGCGTTGATCCGCGGATCATGGATTGCGGCAGTTTGTTGCGCAAGTTGTCGGAGGCCGATGCGCGCAAGAAGCCGGCGCGTAAATTGCGGTCAGCGTAGTCCAATCTACTCAGGTGGCGGCATCCGGCCACTAAATTTCAGTCCCCTCCCCCGCTCGGGCGGGGGAGGGTTAGGGCGGGGGTAGGGGAAGCACCGGCAACCCCATCCCCACCCTAGCCCTCTGCTCTGCTTCAAGTGTGCCCTTGCCCTTGAAGGGGAGGGAATTACGTGTAGCAACTGGCGTACCCTCCCATACATGATCTTCAACAGCCAAAGCGGCATAACAGACCCCACGCGCGCAGCCGACTGGGCGCAGTGGTACTTCGAACATCTGCGCATCATGGCGACGGTGCCGGGCGTCTTTTCCGCGCAGCGTTTCACCACCACGCACGCAGGCCATCCGCCGTCACTGGCGGTGTACGGCGTGGCGTCGGCGGAGGTGTTCAAGGGCGAGTACTACCAAAGCGTGCGCGGCATGGGTGAGTGGCTGCCGTTGATCGACCGGCAGTGGTACCGGCGGAATTTGTTTGACGGCCTTGCGCGCGCACCCGAAGTGAACGACGATCAGGTGCTGCTGGTGGCGGATCGCGATGCGCCGGATGCTGCGTTGCCCTTACCTTTTATCTGGCTCAAGGTGGCGGGCATTGACCGATCAACGCCGTATCGCGGCATGGCCGTGGTAGGCAAAAATGCGTTACCGG
>CAMDDY010000149.1 GCA_945893125.1 Bordetella parapertussis | reverse complement strand
CGGCGCGCGCACCGAGTTCCGCACCGATGTTGCCGCTGGCGCCGCCACGATTGTCGATGACGATTTGCTGACCGAGATATTCCGAGAGCTTGGGCGCGACCATGCGCGCAGCCAGATCCGTGCCGCCGCCCGGCGTGGACGGCACGATCATACGGATCGGGCGATCGGGGTAGGCGGCGTGTGCGGGTATCGCCATGCACACGAGGCATATTAATTGTAAGTATTTGTTTTTAAACATATTTTAATGAAAATCCATGCGGTTGTTCCAGGATTGTCGTGCGCATAGCGCACGCTACGGTCTCGCATGTCACCGACGGGGGGACGTAGCGTGCGCCATGCGCACGACAACCACGGCCGCTACACCGCTTCTCCATATCCTCCCTTTTCCCCATCCGCACGTGCTACTCCCGCCCAATTAACTGGATATATACCACGCGCGACATAGCCCGTAAAACTGGAGTAAGGCCAGTCCACAACACGCGCGGCGTAGCCGTGCTTGACCGGATTCCAATGGAGGTAATTCACGTGCATTTCAAAATCCAGATCATCGCGAATCTGGTGCTCCCAGAAGCGTCGTTGCCACAGCCCCAGTTCGCCGCGCGCCCGGCGCGATGCACTCAGGCTCTGCCGCAATGTAGCGCGTGTCGTCTGGCTCACCAACCGCTTGATCATGCTCCAGCGCCTTGAATAGTCCGCGTCGCCGGGCGGCAACGTCCAAATACAATGCAGATGATCGGGCAGCACGACAAAGGCGTTGGTGACAAAAGGATGCGTCGATTTAACGTCGCGCATGGCGCTCTGCAATGCGCGATAAAAAGGTTCTTCAGTCAGAACAGCTTGCCTGCGGTCAGTATTAAGCGTGAAGAAATAGGTAGCGCCGGGTGTTATTGAGCGGCGGAAAGTAGCCATGACGGCGGGCCGGTTTAGCGCAGCGGGTCGTGCGCATGGCGCACGCTACGGCCATGGTAATGCGCGATAGGTTCGTGCGCATGACCACTGTAGCGTGCGCCATGCGCACGACCAAAGCACATCACAACTTCAGCGTCTTCGCCAGCCATGATGAAACTATCCCCGCGACATGCGCCTCGCGATCATTATAAAAGTGGTCGCAGTTTTCGACGATGCTGACTTCGCACGGACCACCGCACGCGGCGGCGAATTCTTCGGCGGGATAACGCTCGCGATCCTCCTTGTCGCCGCGTATCGCCAGTACCGGGCATTTGATCTTGGGCGCCAACGCGATGGTGTCGGGCACGGAAACGATGCGATCCAAAAAACTCTCCGCGCTGATGACATACCACCAACCCGGCATGAACATGAGTTCACGTCCGCGACCTGCGGCAACCAGATCACGCGCCTGCTGCGTCAACTCACCGAGCTTGTCGCCCGCGAAAAGATTCTCGCTGCCGCCGGAGTGATCTTGCCGCGCACTGCCGCGCCCCGCCGACAGCAGCACCAGCGCGGGCGTGTTCGGATGATCGACGACGTGGCGTGTGGAGAGCATGCCGCCGTTGCTGTGGCCAATGATGACCGGATCAGCGTATTTACCGTTGCCGCGCGCCGCCAGCCATTGCGCGGCATAACGATTATCGGCAATCGCCTGCGCCGTGGTTTGAAACGCACCGCCCTCCGCCGCGCGACTGGCACGCGTGGTGAGGATGTCATGACCGCGGCGGTTGAACGCCAGCACTGCCAATCCCAGATTGGTCAGCGCCGGCGGTAAAAAGCGCGCACCGCCGGTGTAGAAATTCATGGTGTTGCCGTGGAAATAAAGCGCCGCGCCTTTAATCTCACCATCCGGTTCATGCAAAGCGCCGTCGATGGGAAAGGTGTCCGTCTGGATAGTGACTAGTTGGGTTTTCAATGGATACCCTTGCCGTTTTGTTTCAGGATTCTTTGCGCGCGCACTAGCGAAGTTGGCTGTAAGAGATGAGTTCTTCGCCGTCGCTCCTGTAAGTATCTCCACTGCGATTCGTACTAATAAACTCAATAGCAATCGGTCTGCTTACCTTGTCTGGCACCATCCAGTAAACGCGTTGCAACGTTGCGCCTGCGCTGGAGTACCCGAGTCCTATGACTTTATATGCATCAAACGTGCCGGCCGGAACGGTTTTATGTTCTCTTGCGACTACTTTGAAATCGTAATCGTAGGACAGTTTCTGGCCCTTCGTGCCGGTACCTTCAAACCGCGTCGTCCATTTCTTGCCGACGCTGTACTCCGATACATAAAATTGGCGATCTGTTGAAAACACACGCTCCTTTTGGGATTCAATAGGATTTCCCAGCAAATCGCACACCGCCGATTTATTAATGATCACTCGATCGTGGGTGACATCAGTGACCGTCTGCGTGAGCCTTCGCAATTCCTGCCTGGTATTCAGGTCGAAGATTCGATAGGTATACCGGTCGCCGATTGCAAAAACAGTATTGGCCTTGGCCGTACCTTTGCTATAAGGGTTCTTAGGTGCGGACACCGTCTCGATTTTTTTCTCGCCCATTTTCACCAGCGCCCGATCAAGCTGCAGTTGGGCGAGTTCCGAAAATCGCCCGTTCGGGTAACGCCGCAGATAGTCTTCGAGCGGACCGGGCTGGATTGCTGATTTTATTTTCTCCCATAGCGCAACCTCGACCTGGAACTCACGCTCGATTTCCGCTTCCACCAGTTTTTTCAGTGCCTTGGGCGGTACAAACCAGAAATCTTCTTCCAGCGACGTGCTCTCCCACGGAATCTGCAAGCCCTTGGAACCACGCCGCACGCTTAAGCGCACGCGCTTGAACACATCCTCGATCTTGGCTTCGGGCACCTTGATCTCGCGCAGCAGGTGCTCGGTATAAAGCCCATTCGCGCCTTCGCCGTCGATGGCGGTATTGCCCGGCGCAGTGGCATACGCCAAAAAGGTTCCCGGTGGTGCGTCAAGTTGTGACAGCCCTTTCTGATCGATCTGTACTTGACTGCCGAAAGGATTGTCACGGCAGGCGTCCAGGATGATCACGTTCATCGGGTTGCCGGCCTTGCGAATACCGGCGATCAACGTGTTGATGTCGATACAACGATCCTTGATGAAATCGACACTCGTGATTTCGGCATCCAGCGGCACGATGTAATTGCGCCATGCGAGTTGCGTGCCGTGCCCTGCGAAATAGAAAAGACCCACGGCTTTCGTCCGCGCCAGGCGCTCGACATAAGCCCGGATCAATTCGCTCATGGCGGACTGACCCAGATCGAGACCTAGCACCACATCGAATCCGGTCGCTTTGAGCGCGCCTTCCATGCCCCTGGCGTCGTTGCCGGGATTTTGCAGCGGCGCGCGCTGGTAGCGGCTGTTACCGATCACCAACGCCTGCTTGGGCGCGCGCAGCAGCGTGGGCGCGAGGTTCTGCGCCAGCGCGCGCAGCGGCGACAAAGCAGCACCGCCTGTTGCCGCAGCGGCCTGCAGCACGCGGCGGCGTGTCCATGTATTCATCGCGCCCCGCGTTGGCGATATCACGGTAACTATATGTTTTTATTTAAAAATATTATGGCATGCCGATCAGGCACGCGCGATTTTTAGGAATGCCTACCGCCACATACGCTGTATCACCCCATCACGCGCCATCATGTGCTTCACCGCCGCCGCGAAATGCAGCGCGATCAGGATCATGAAAATAATCACGGTGATGTAATGTATTTGGCTGCAAATTTCTTTGTACGCCGGCGCGTCCCAGCCCCAGTGCGGCAGGGTGTAACCGAAATACTTGATCGGGTACTTGGTGAACGATGAACCGAGATAACCTGTGAGCGGCATGATAATCATGCAGGCATACATCACGAAGTGACTCACCTTCGCCGCCATGCGCTGCCAATCGGGTAGATGCGCGGGTAGCGGCGGCGCGCCGTGCGTAAAGCGCCACACCACGCGCAGCAGGATCAGCATGCCCAACGTGAGACCGATGGATTTGTGGATGTTAAACCAGTAGGCGCGCACACCCGGCGGGCTTTTGGGGATATCGATCATCCACCAGCCGAGCGCGATTTGTGCGAGTACGCCTAGCGCAATCAGCCAATGCAGAATAATGGCGACCCGCGTGTAACGTTCGGCATTGCTCATGTGTGCATCCCCCTGTTTACGGTTTTTCTCCGGCGATGGTGTAGGCCCACAGCGCTTCAATATCCTCCGCGCTCAATAGCCCGCCCCACGGCGGCATCTGGTTCTTGCCTTTGGCAACCGATAGGAGAAACCTGTTTTTCTCATCGCGCGGAAATGTGCGCAAATCAAAAGCCCCCTGCGGATCAAGCATGCGCGGGCCGTGGCACGGCGAACAGTTTTGCGAATAGGTTGCGGACCCTTTCTTGATTTGATCCGGCGACGGCGTATCGGGGCCGTCGGCTTTCGCTATCGCGGCATACGCCAGTGCGGCATACGCCAGTGCATATGCCGCGAGGGTCGCCATTTTGTAACTTTTTGAATTTATCAACGCGCAAATTTCCCTTATTGATCAAACAAGGCAAAGGTCCATACCGAGCCGCCCGCTGGCAATGTGTTGGGCAATCCACGGCGGGCGGACGACACGCCGCCTATGCCTGACAGCACCGTGACGTATTGCTTGCCGTTTTTCGTCCAGGTAATCGGCTGTGCATTGACGCCGGAGCTGGTCTTGAACGACCACAGTTGCGCACCGGTGTCGGCGTCAAGTGCGATGAACTCGCCGGAAAACTTGCCAGTAAAGAGTAGACCGCCTGCCGTCGCCAGCATCGCCGACGCGTTACGGTAGCCCACCAGCGGCACACGCCACTTGGGCTTGGCGGTCACGGGGTCGATCGCTTCCATGTGGCCGGAGGGTTCATCGGTGGGAGTAGGCGGATAAATGTTCTCAATGCCCGTGTAGCGGAATCCGGGTTTGTATTCAGTCAGCGGAACGAATTTGAATGTTGAATAGCTGTGCAACGTGTTGGCATACAGCAGCCCGGTGTGCGGATTAAACGCGGCATGCGGCCAGTTCTTCGCGCCATTGATGCTCGGCCATATCTGAATGGTCCCGCCGCTGCGCAGCTTCTTCGACTCCTCGGATTCCACCGGGCGGCCGGTCTTCAAATCGACATGCGTCGCCCAGTTGACCTTGGCGAAGGGGTTGGCAGAGAGCAATTGACCATTCGTGCGGTCGATCACATACAAAAACCCATTGCGCGACATTTGCATGATGACCTTGCGCCGCTGGCCGTTGACGGTGACCTCGCCTTGAATCAGTTCCCAGGTATCCCAATCCCACACATCGTTGGGCGCGAACTGGTAGTGCCACACGATTTCGCCGGTCTTGGGGCGTATCGCAATGACGGACGCCACATACAGGTTGTCACCCTTGCGATTGGCGTCATTCCACGGACCACCGTTGCCAGTGCCCCAATACACCAGGTCCAGTTCCGGATCATACGAGCCGGTAATCCAGGTTGAAGCGCCACCGCGCAGGTGCGCTTCCCGCGGCTCCCACGTCTCATGACCCTTTTCGCCCGGGCCTGCGGTGGTGTACCGGCGCCACAGTTTTTTGCCGGTTTCGGGGTCCCAGCCGTCGAGGAAGCAGCGCGCGCCAAACTCGGCGCCCGAGCAGCCGGTGATCACCACGCCGTTGGCGATCTGCGGCGCCACGGTGAGCGAATAGCCTTCCTTCCATTCGGCAACCTTTTGACGCCAGACTTCCTTGCCGGTTTTTTGATCGAGCGCGATCACAAACGCATCGAGTGTGGTGCGAAACACCTTGCCGTTATAAATCGACACGCCCTTGTTGGAGTTGCCGCAGCACACGACGCGCGGTGTATCCGGGTCGAAGTTCACCGCCGTACGCCAGATCACCCTGCCCGTGAGGGCGTCCATGGCGTAGGTCCAGCGCGCGTTGGACACATACATCACGCCGTTGTGGATCATGGGTTGCGCCTGCTCGCCCAGCTCGTTGTCGAGCGAGGTGCTCCACACCGGCACCAGCCGCTTGACGTTGCCTTTGTTAATGGCGTTAAGCGCGCTATAACGGTTCTGGTGATAACCCATGCCGTAGGTCAACACGTTGTCGGTGTTGCCCGCCTTGGTGCCGTCCGCGCGCAACTCCGCGTCGGTTTGCGCGTTAGCCGTACCGGCCAAGCCCAGTAATGCCAAAACCAGTGCCCAGTGTTTCATGGTTGTTTCTCCCTTGTAAAAAAACATAATACTTGCGATGTCATTCCCGCGCAGGCGGGAATCCATAACACAGTGCCATAGGCCGCACCGCATGGATTCCCGCCTTCGCGGGAATGACGGGTTGGTTAATCTCGCAACGCAAACGTCCACACCGATCCGCCCAGCGGCACATTCGCCACGCGCGCGCGGTGCGCCTGGCCGTAAAGGCCGCCCAAGCCCGACAGCACGGTGATGTATTGTTTGCCGTTGTGCGTCCACGTGACCGGCTGCGAATTCACGCCGGAACTGGTGCGGAACTCCCACAGGGTTTGGCCGGTATCGGCATCCATCGCATAAAACTCGCCGGTGTGTTTGCCGTTGAACAACAAGCCGCCGCCGGTGACCAGCATCGCGGACCAGTTCTGGTTATCGGTCAGCGGCACGCGCCACCTTGCCTTGCCGGTCAACGGCTCGATGGCTTCCACGTGGCCCAGCGGCTCGCCGGGCTTGGCATCGATCAGGCGATTTTCGATGCCCTGATAACGCATGCCCGGCTTGAACGGCGCCAGCGCGGTAAAGCGATAAATCGAGCCCTGATGATTGGTGTTGGCATACAGCAGCCCGGTGTTGGGGTTGTAGGCGGCGTGCGGCCAGTTTTTCGCGCCGCGCACGCTGGGCCACATTTCGATGGTGCCGCCCGCGCGCAATTTTTGACTTTCCGCCGATTCAATCGGACGGCCCGACGTCATGTCCACGTGCGTCGCCCAGTTCACCTGGCCAAACGGCTTGGCGGAAAGCAGTTTTCCGTTGGCACGGTCGATCACATACAAGAACCCGTTGCGGTTCATTTGCATCACGACCTTGCGCTTCTGGCCGTCGATCACCATGTCGGTGAGAATCAGCTCCCACAGCGAATCCCAGTCAAACGAATCATTCGGCACAAATTGGTAGTGCCAGACGATCTCGCCGGTTTTGGGTTTGATCGCGATCACCGAGGCCGCATAGAGGTTATCGCCCTTGCGGTTCACCGGGTTCCACGCGCCCGCGTTGCCCGTGCCCCAGTAGGCTAGATCAAGTTCGGGATCGTACGAGCCGGTAATCCAGGTGGACGCGCCGCCGTTCAAATACGATTCGCGCGGCTCCCAGGTGTCGTGGCCTTTTTCACCGGGGCCGGCGGTGGTGTAACGCCGCCACAGTTTTTTGCCGGTGTCCGGATCCCAGCCATCGAGAAAGCCGCGGATGCCGTACTCCGCGCCCGAGATGCCGGTAATCAGCACGCCGTTGGCGATTTGCGGCGCGACAGTTTGCGAATAACCTTCTTTCCACTCGGCGGCTTTTTGCCGCCAGATTTGTTTGCCGGTTTTTTGATCCAGCGCGATTACATGCGCATCCAGCGTGGTGCGAAACACCTTGCCCTTGTAGAGCGCCACACCTTTGTTCGACACGCCGCAGCACACCACGCTGCGCGTCTCGGGCACCCACTCCACCGCCGTGCGCCAGAGTTGTTTGCCGGTGAGCGCGTCGATGGCATACGTCCACTTGGCGTTGGCGATGTACATCACGCCGTCGTAAATCATCGGCTGCGCCTGCTCGCCGAAATCGTTGTCGAGGCCCGCCGTCCATACCGGTGTTAATTTTTTGACGTTGCTCTTGTTGATTTGACGCAGCGGGCTGTAACGGTTTTGGTCGTAGCCCATGCCGTAGGTCAGCACGTTATCCGTGCTGGCTTTATCGCCGACCAGTTCGGCGTCGGTGGGGCCTACGCCGGTTTTGGTGGCTTCGGGCACGGGGCCCATGTTTTCAGTGGCGCAACCCGCCGCCAGCGCCAATGTTGAAAGTAGCATAAGTATTTGTTTTTTCATGATATTTCCTTTAATTCAAAATCTTAGACGCAGATTTACGCAGATGAACGCAGATTAACCGCGAAAAAATCTGCGTTTATCTGCGAAATCTGTGTCGAAGGTTTTAGGGTTACTTGTTAATCATCCGCGAGCGCGAACGTCCACACCGAACCATTACGCGGCTGCCCCTGGAAAAATTCGCCCATGCGCAGCACGCCGGTGCCGCCCAAGCCCGATTGAATCGTCACGTACTGCTTGCCCTTGTGCGTAAACGTAATCGGCTGTGCGTTGATGCCCGACGTCGTTTTAAACGACCACAGCGTTGCGCCGGTATCCATATCGACCGCGGTGAATTCGCCGGTGGCCTTACCGGTGAACAACAAGCCGCCCTTGGTGGCGAGCATGGAGCTGTAGCTCGGCGTATCCTGCACCGGCACGCGCCACTTTTGCTTGCCGCTGATCGGATCAATCGCATCCATGTGGCCGATCGGGCGGCCCGCCTCGCGCGGCGCGGGCAGGTTTTCAAAACCGATGTAACGCGCGCCCACCTTGAATTCACCCGGCGGCATTTTTCTCACCATGCGCGAGTTGTGCATGGTGTTGGCGTAGAGCAATCCCGTTTCAGGATTGAACGCCGCATGCGCCCAGTTTTTGGCGCCCCACTGCCCCGGCCATAATTCAATCTGCTCGCCGGCGCGGAATTTTTTCGTCAACTCCGTTTCGACAGGACGGCCCGTTTTTAAATCAACATGGCTCGCCCAGCTTACTTTTTCAAACGCCGGCGCCGCGATCAACTGACCGTTGGTGCGATCCACCACATACAAAAATCCGCCGCGGCTCATGTGCATCACCACTTTGCGCGTCGCGCCCTGATGCGGGATGTCAGCGATGATCCATTCCCAGTTGGCGTCGAGGTCGAACATTTCATTCGGCACCAGTTGATAGTGCCAGACGATTTCACCGGTTTTGGGACGCACCGCGATCACGGATGCGGTGTAGAGGTTATCCCCGGGACGTGTATCGGGATTCCACGGCGCGGCATTGCCCGTGCCCCAGTACATCAAATCCAGTTGCGGATCGTACGAGCCGGTGATCCAGGTCGAACCGCCGCCGCGCAGATACGCCTCGCCCTTGGGCCAGGTTTCATTGCCTTTTTCGCCGGGCGCGGGAATGGTGTAACGCCGCCACACGCGTTTACCGGTTTCGGGATCGTAACCATCCAGAAATCCGCGGATGCCGAACTCCGCACCCGACACGCCCGTCACCACCACTCCGTTCGCCACCATCGGCGCGCCGACGATGGAGAAGCCCTCTTTCCACTCGGCGACTTTCGTCTTCCAGACTTCCTTGCCGGTCTTCTGATCCAGCGCCACCATGTGCGCATCCAGCGTACCGCGGTAGACCTTGCCGTTATAGAGGGACACGCCTCTATACGACTGCCCTCAACACACCACGCGCGGCGCGGCAGGATCGAAATTCACCGGCGTGCGCCACAGCACCTTGCCGGTGGCGGCTTCGATGGCGACGGTGAATTTCGAGTTGGCAACATACATCACGCCGTCGTACACCATCGGCTGCGCCTGCTCGCCCAATTCGCTTTCGAGCGACAGGCTCCACACCGGCGCGATATTTTTGGCGTTGCGCTTGTTGATTTGCGTGAGCGTGCTATAGCGCTGCTGGTTATAGCTCATACCGTAGTTGACGACGTTGTCGGTGTTGCTGCTGCCTTTGATGAGATCCTGCTGGGACTGCGCCAACGCGCCAGGCGCATGAGAAATAGATAGCAGTAACGATGCCGTTACCAAGACGGAAGCCAATCGCCGCATGAGAAATGCTCCAGTGAAGTTATGCATTACGAGATGTGTGCCGGACTGTTATTGGCGGCGTGAGGTCCAGCCATTGCCATTGCATACGCCCCCTCGTCGTCGCCCAAATTCATTCTAGCAACTGACCCATGCAAATACTACGGCCTCGTGACGCGGCGCTCGCAGTGCGAACTCAGTGTTTATTCAGTTCCGCCGATGCTGCATCACAACATGCACGCAAGCATTTGAAATAAGGCAGAAAAATGCGCGTCGGCCTGCATACGGATACCGCAGCGGTGGTCGCGTCGGGTTCAGCGCGGCGCGCGGCGAGTGCTGGCCGACGTTTGGTGCTATGAAGGTCAGCTTACCGATGTGGAACTGCCGCTCATGGCCTTGATTTGGTCTTCGGCTTGTCGGCCTTATGTGGATAGTGCGACACGAAGTCGCTTATAGAAGTTGTTCTCACGAAAGGAGGGAACCATCCGTGTCACCGGATGAATCTAGGGGCCTGAATAAAGAGCGGCCCTGACAATGTAACGACGCACCGTGAGGTGCGG
>CAMDDY010000148.1 GCA_945893125.1 Bordetella parapertussis | reverse complement strand
ACGCGCGTTTCAACACCCGAAACGCGCGCGTAAAACATCAGCCGGAAATCGAAGCCATCGTTGGTGAATGGATAGCCGCGCGCGACTACACGGTCGTGGAAAAAGCGCTGGCGGCGGGCGACGTGGTATTCACGCGCAGTTATTCGATGGCCGATATATTCAAAGACCCGCATTACGCCGCGCGCGGCATGCTGGCGAAAATCCCGGATGACGAGCTCGGCGAGATCACCCTGACCGCGCCGGTGCCGCGTTTGTCGAAAACGCCGGGACACATTTTCAAGAGCGGCGGACGCATTGGCGAGAGCACGCGCGACGTGCTGCGCGAACTCGCGGGCTTGAGTGACGCGGACATCACGCGGCTCGATCAGGCCCACGTGATTAAATGCTCGCAAGTCGCGGGCAATACATAACACTATGTTTTTATTGCGTTTTTTCGTGTTGTTCTGCGTGACCGCCACGGCGATCGCGACAGAGTGGCGTCCGGAAAAACATGTAGAAATCGTCTCCACCGTCGCCGCCGGCGGCAATCAGGATATCGCCGCGCGCAGCGTGCAGCGCATCTGGCAGGAGCGGCGCATCGTGCCCACTTCGGTGGTCAACAACAAACCCGGCGGCGGCGGCAACATCGCCTACGCGTATCTCAATCAACATCCGCGCGATGCGCATTACGTGTTGATGCTGGCGCCGACGATGTTCACCAATCGCATCACCGGATCAAGCGCCGCGCAACTAGCCGACTACACGCCGCTGGCGATGTTGTTCAATGAAAATATTTTTATCAGCGTCAAAGCAGATTCGCCGATTAAAACCGGACGCGATCTGATTGAGCGCATGCGCCGTGATCCGTCTGCGTTGAGCGTGGCCGTCGCCAGTGCGCTGGGCAATCACATCCATGTGGGCATTGCGCTGCCGATGAAAGCAGCGGGCGTGGATATCCGAAAAATGAAAGTGGTGGCGTTCAAATCGTCCGGTGAGTCGCTGACGGCGCTGGCGGGCGGGCATATCGATGTCGCGGCTTCCACCTTCGGCACGATATTGCCGCATCTCTCGGCGGGCCGCGTGCGCGTGATCGCGGTGAGCGCGGCGCAACGGCTGCCCGGTACATTGTCGGTGGTGCCGACCTGGAAAGAGCAAGGCGCGGACACCATGTTCACCAGTTGGCGCGGCATCATCGGCGCCAAAGGCATCAGCGACGCGCAAATCGCCTACTATGATCAGGCGTTTGCGGCGCTCGCCGCAACCGACGAATGGAAAAAGGACGTGGATAAGAATTACTGGGTGAATAATTATTTACCCAGCCGCGAGGCGGGCAAGTACTGGGCCGCGCAGTACCGCGAACTGGAAGAACTATTGACTGAGTTGGGATTGGCGAAGAAAGCAAACTGATTTTTGTAGGATAGGTGAAACCCATCGGCGGTATATGCATGAACGCTGTGATGGGTTTCACCCATCCTACGGGCCAAATTTGAAGGAATCGAAAGATGACCTGGGAAGCCGAAGCCGAAGAAATCAAACAACGCCGCCAGTGGGCCGACGAACTTGGCGGCGCCGAAGCGCGGCAAAAACATCGCGAGCGCGGTTTTCTCAATGTGCGCGAGCGTATCGCGGGACTGGTTGACCCGGGATCATTTCAGGAAGTCGGCAAACTCGCGGGCAAGGGCGAATACGTCGATGGCAAAGTGGTCAAGGTTCAACCGGCGCCGTATGTGATGGGGCTGGCGGAAATCGACGGCCGTAGCGTGGCGGTGGGCGGCGAAGACACCACCGTGCGCGGTGGCACCAGTTGGGGCGACCGGCGGCGCAAGGGCGGACAAGGCGGCTTTTGCGATGATCTTGCGTACTACTATCGCATCCCGCTGGTGCGCATGATCGATGGTTACGGCGGCGGCGTGGCCTCACCCAAACGCGGCTACTCGTTGTTGCCGGGGCGTTCGACCGACCCCGGCGTGAACGTCGCGGAACTGCTCGGCGTGGTGCCGGTGGTGAGCGCGGTGATGGGCACGGCGGCGGGCGGCCCGGCGCAACGCGCGGTGATGTCCACCTGGTCGGTGATGGTGAAAAACGCATCGATATTTGCCTCGGGGCCGCCGGTGGTCGAGCGCGGCTTGGGACAAAAACTCACCAAGGAACAACTCGGCGGGCCGAAAGTCGCCGTCGATCTGGCGGGCACCATCGATAACGTGGCGGCGAGCGAGGCAGAATGTTTCGCCATGATCCGCAAGTTTTTGTCGTATATGCCGTCGAACGTGTGGGAACTGCCGCCGGTGGTGAAGTGCGAAGACCCGATCACGCGTCAGGAAGAAGAACTCATCCGCATCGTGCCGCGCGACAAGCGCAAGCCCTACAACATGCGCCGCGTGCTGGAGCTGATCGCGGACAAAGACACCGTGTTCGAGATTCAACCGACCTACGGGCGCTCGTGCATCACCACGCTGGCGCGTTTGGGCGGCTACGTGACGGGCTTCATCGCCAACAATCCGATGCTCGGCGGGCGCATCGATCACAAGTCAGCGAGGAAGCAAGCGCACTTCATCGATCTGTGCGACAGGTTTCATATTCCCATAATATTTTTCATCGATGCGCCCGGCTTCATGATCGGCAAGGAGGCCGAAGAGGCGGCGACGCTGCGCGAAGGCGGTCGCGCGATCTACACGCGTTCGCTGGCGACGGTGCCGATCATGACGGTGATCACGCGCAAGTGTTACGGCATGGGCGGCGGCGTGGGGCTGGATAAATTCGGTCTGGATTTCAAAATCGCCTGGCCGTCGGGTGAGTGGGGATCGATCGCGGTGGAAGGCGGCGTGGCGGCGGTGTACAAACGCGAAATCGCCAACGCGCCCGATCCGAAAAAACGTGAAGCCGAAATCGAAGCGGAGCTTAAAAAAATCACCTCGCCGTTTTTGACGGCAGAAGCGTTTGCCATCGAAGATATTATCGATCCGCGCGAAACGCGCACCTACCTGTGCCGTTTTGTGAAAGCGATGCAGAACCGCCTCAAGACCGAAGTCGGCCCCAAGCCGCGCTACGGTGTGCGTCCGTAATAACCAAGGATCAATCATGAGCATCACCCCCGAATACAACAACGATTTTCGCGCCACCGGCTATCCGCTGCGGCTCTATAGCGGACAAGACGCGCTTGAAAATCTGCCGGCGGAATTAAAACGCAGCCGCGCCAAGCGCGCTTTCATCGTGTGCGGACGCACGGTGTCGCGCAAAACCGATCTCATCGCGCGCATCAAACGCATCCTCGGCGACACCTGCGCGGGGGTGTTTGACGAGATCGACAAAGACACCACCATCGCGTCCGTCACGCGTGCAGCCGATGCCGCCCGTGCCGCGCAAGCGGATCTGCTGATCGGCGTCGGCGCGGGCAGCGTGACGCAGGGCACGCGGGTGGTGGCGATTTTGATGGCGGAGAAACGCCCGGTGGATCAGTTGATCACGCAGTATCCCGACAACGCACCGGCGATCAGTCCGAAGCTGCTCGAACCCAAGGTGCCGATCATCAATGTGCTCACCGCCGCAACGTCAGCGCAGAATCGCGGCGGCTCTGCGGTTAAAGACCCGAATCGCAATCACCGCATGGAGTTTTTTGATCCGAAGACGCGGCCCGTCGCGGTGTTCTGGGATAGCGATGCGTTGATGACCGCCCCACCGTCGCTGGTGCGCACCACGGCGGTGTCGGTGTACTGGCGTTCGATGATGAATCTGGGCGCGCCGCGCGTCGGGCCGTTGTCCGAGGGCGACCGCTTGCAGGCGTTTCGCCTCGCGCAATTTGCCTTGCAACGCGTAAACGACACCGCGGATGTCACGCCGCGCATCGCCGCCTGCACTGCGGCGTTTTTGCAAAACCGCGATGCCGACGACGGCGGCGTGCTCACCGAAAAGCATTGGGTCGCGCGCGTGGTGTACGCCTTTGCCACCGCGCTGTTTCAGTTGCATGCGCATGTTGGCCAGGGCGATGCGAACGCTGCCCTGACCCCGATGGTAATGCGCAAGCTGGGGAGCCGCGACCCGGAAGCCATGGCATTGATCGCGCAGGGACTCGGCGTATGGCGCGACAGCGACGGCCTAGCCGCCGCGCCGGAGAACGCCGCCACTGAACTCGAACGCCTGTTCAAATCGGCGGGCATGCCGATACGGGTGTCGGGGCTGAATATCCCGCGTGAGAGTTTGCCGTTGATCGTGGAAAACTCGTTGAAAAATTTCAACGCCGATCCGAAGCGCGAGTTTGTGCGCGAGCGGGATTTGTTACTCACGGTGATCGAGGCCTGCTGGTAAGTCGCCGCATTTTTTCTTGCCGGCACGCCGTGACGTGTGTCACGAATTTACGCAACACATTGTTTTTAAACGCATTTAATGCGTCTCGCTGTTACGGCTTATTACAATTTGCAAAACCTGTAACGGTAAACCGTGCGTAGGATGTTTCGTTAGAGGACATGGGAATATCCCCATGCAATAACAGATAACACCCCAACCGCGGTGCGGAGACCCAAAATGAAGCTCAAGTCCATGATTGTCGCAGTTGCCGTTGCCGTTGCCACGTTACCGGGATTCGCGCTGGCGCAAACGCCCGCCCCCGGCGACGCCTCGGGTGGGCGCATCGACCAGCGCCAGGCCAATCAACAGAAACGCATCAACGAAGGCGTGAAGTCGGGCGACCTCACGCAAAAGGAATCCGCGCGCTTGCAGGAAAATCAAGCGCGTATTCAACGCTTGGAAGACAAGGCCCGCGCCGACGGCAAAATCTCGCCGGAGGAAGCGCGCCGCATCGAACGCGCACAGGATGAACAAAGCAAGGCCATTGCGCGTGAACGCAAGGACAACCAGCGCGGCGCGACGGCGGCGTCCTCCGCGCAGGCCGGTTCGCGTATAGATCAGCGGCAGAACCATCAGCAAAAGCGTATCGACGACGGCGTGAAATCAGGCGATCTCACGCAAAAAGAGGCCGCGCGTTTGCAGGAAAATCAAACGCGCATCCAGCGCATGGAAGACAAGGCGCGCGCCGACGGCAAAATCTCGCCGGAAGAAGCGCGCCGCATCGAACGCGCGCAGGACGAGCAAAATCGCGCCATTGCACGCGAGCGTAACGACCGGCAGCGCGCGAAATAAAGGCATGGTGCTTGGTCGTTAACCACGCCGGGTAAACGAGTCCCGGCGTACTGCGTTACTTACGATATGGGAATTCGCCCATATCTCACAACCGAGAGGAGCGTCACAATGTCATTCAAAACCACGATTATTGCCCTTGCCATCGCCGTATTGCCGGGCTTTGCGTTCGCCCAACCCACGCCGGCAACCCCCGCGACACCCGCCACGCCGAGCGACAAGGCCGGCGCGCGCATCGACCAGCGTCAGGCCAATCAGCAAAAGCGCATTGATGCCGGCGTGAAGTCGGGCGAGTTAAACAAGAAAGAAGCCGCGCGCATGGAAAAAGGCCAGGCCCGCGTGCAGAAAATGGAAGACAAGGCCCGCGCCGACGGCAAGATCGACAAGAAAGAAGCGCGCAAGATCGAACACGCGCAGGATCACCAAAGCAAAGCCATTGCCCGCGAAAAGCACGACAAGCAAAAAGCCAAATAATTTTTGCGTTTCAACGGGCGCTGTCAGGCGCCCGCGTTCAACGGCCACCGTATTGCGGTGGCCGTTGTCGTTTAGAATGATTGCTTTTACATCATCGCTACGGGGAGAACATGGATACGCTAGCAGTCGGCATGAAGCACACCGAGGTTTGGGAAATCACCGAAGAGCGCACCACGCAACGCGGAAAATACAAGGTATTCGCCACCTGGTCGATGACGCGGCTGGTGGAATCGGCGGCGAGCGGCCTGGTGGCTCAGCACCTGAAGGCGGGCCAGGGACAAGTGGGCGTGTCCATCACTGTGCGCCACATGGGCCCCACGCCTATCGGCAAAACCGTGCGTGCCGAGGCCGAACTGATCGCCATCGACCGGCGCCGGCTGTCGTTCAAGGTCAAGGTGTTTGACGACAGCGGACAGGTCGGCGAATCGGAACACGACCGTTTTATTGTTGATCTCGACAAGTACTTTGCAACGCTGGACAAGAAGCTGGCGAACCGATAACTGCCGGTCGTAGGGTGCCATCCCCGCAGGCATTGCGCCGTTCAACGCATCGACACCAGAGCGTTTCGCAAGGTAACAAATATGCCCAACTACCACCGCGCTTGGCGACCCGGTGGCACGTGGTTCTTCACCGTCAATCTATTGAGGCGCGGTGACAACAACCTGCTGATACATCACATCGATCTGTTGCGTGATGCCGTGCAAGTCGTGAGGCGTGCACACCCCTTTCATATCCATGCATGGACCGTGCTGCCCGATCACCTGCACTGCATCCTTGAGTTGCCCGGCGGCGACACGGATTTCGCGTTACGCTGGCGCCTGATCAAATTGATGTTCTCGCGCGCATTGCCGAAATCCGAGCATCGTTCCGCCAGACGAATACGGGCTGGCGAGCGGGGCATTTGGCAGCGGCGCTATTGGGAGCATTTGATTCGCGACAATCTCGATTTCGCCGCGCATATGGATTATGTGTTTATCAACCCCGTCAAACACGGCTTGGTGCAAGCGGTGTGCGATTGGCCACATTCGACGTTTCACCGCTGCGTGGACAACGGTTTGTATGCGCGCGACTGGGCGGGAAGCCCGGCCTTGGAAGCATTGCACATTCCCGATTAATGGAAACTTGGTTGCGGCGCAATGCCTGCGGCGATTGCGCCCTGCGGTCGGTTGGCGAAACACGATTCGCGTGCATCAAAACCGCTATACGTAGGGCGCAATCGCCGCAGGCATTGCGCCGTTCAATGTGAACTAAACCACCCCATCCCGCCGCAAGCGCTCGATCTGCGCCGCGCTGTAACCCAATTCGGCCAAAATCGCGTCGCTGTGTTCACCGATCAGCGGCGGCGGCGAGTTGAGCGTGGGGCCATCGTGCGCGAGGCGAAACGGCGTGGACAGCACCGTCACATCGCGCTCCACGCCCTTCACGTTTTTGAAGGTATGCAGCACGCCGCGCCCGGTGACTTGCGGGTGCTGAAGAATCTCGGCGGGCGTGCGGATGCGCGCGGCGGGCACGCCGGCGTTATTCAGTATGCCTTCCCACTCGTCGGCGGTGCGCGTGAGCAGCACGCGGCGGAATTCGGCGCGCAGGATATCGGTGTTCGCGCGCCGCGCGTCGATCTCATTGAAGCGCGGATCAATCAGCACACTGGCCAAACCCAACGCGCGGCACAGCCGCTCATATTGGTGATCTTCGTTCGCGCCCAGCGTGAGTTTGCCTTCCTGAGTGTCATAGGTGCCGGCGGACGGGCTGCGGCTCGCCGGCTCGTTGCCGCGCGGGCCGGGCGGATTGCCGGTGGCGAAGTAATCCGTCACGTACGAACTCATCAACGCCAGCGCGGTATCCAGCATCGACACATCGATGTATTGGCCGCAGCCTTCGCGCTCGCGCTGAAACAGCGCGGTGGAAATCGCATAGGCGCCCGCCATGCCCGTGGCGTAATCGGTGATCGGCGGGCCGACTTTCAGCGGGCCGGTATCCTTGGTGCCGATCACGCTCATCATGCCGCCCGAAGCCTGAATCACGCCGTCGTACGCGGTGTAGTGGCCCATCGGCGGCAACTGGCCGTAGCCGGTGAGCGAACAGAAAATCAGCCTGGGATGTTTCGCGCGCAGCGTGTCGTAATCGATGCCGAGTTTTTTCATCACGCCGGTGCGGAAATTTTCGACCACCACGTCGGCGTTGGCGGCGAGCTTCATAAAGATGGCGATCCCTTCGTCACTCTTCAAATTCAGCGTCAAAGAGCGCTTGTTGGCGTTCTGCGGCAGAAAATTGGTCGCCATCGCATGCTTCCAGAAATGCGCGTCGCTGCCCGCGCCGCTATGTCGCACCGGATCGCCACGCCCGACCTGCTCGATTTTGATCACATCCGCCCCCATCAGCGCGAGCTGATAGGTGCAATACGGCCCCGCGACCACGCGCGTGAGATCGACGACTTTGATGCCTTTGAGAGCTTGCATGGGTAACCTATTGTTGTGTGTCTTTAACCGCCACCGCATGGGGCGTGTGGCTCAAATCACTCGCTTTACCTACGATAGCGCCGGGCACACCGCGAAACCGAAAATGGGTGGAAAATTCGCCGAAGCGTTCCAGTAGGGTGTCCGTATCCAGTGACCACTATGAAACTATAAGTGAATTGTCGCTGAACGGTACGGGTTTCGTTTTTACCCAATACCCAGTTTAGAATCAGACCCATCGGATTGATCCGCACCATTGATCCGCACGATTGATACGTAACTAAGGGAGACTTATGGAACAACTCGAACGTCCGTTGCCGCATCCGCTGGCGCCTGAGGCAAAGCAGTACTGGGAAGGCTTAAAGCAAGACAAGCTCATGCTTCCGCAATGTAAGGACTGCGGGAAAGCGCATTTCTACCCGCGCATCCTCTGCCCGCACTGTCACTCCCGCAACCTCACGTGGATCGAGGCGAGCGGTCGGGGCAAGCTCTACGCCTTCGAAATCCTCCACCGTTCGTTTAACCCCGCGGTGAAGACACCCCTGCCGTATGTGCTCGCGATGATCGAGCTTGAGGAGGGGCCGCGCATGTTGTCGAACCTCATCAACATCAAGCCCGATCCAGCCCTGATCCGCTGCGATATGCCGGTGCAAGTCGTCTACCAGAAGCAGAATGACAACTTCACCCTTCCGTTCTTCCAACCTGCCAAGGCGAACTAATCATGGCTCAACTAGACAAAATGCGCGAGCTTTCGAACACGGCCTGTATCGTCGGCGCAGCCGAGAGCGACGAAATGGGCGTTTTGCCGCACAAGAGCCAGATGGCATTGCACCTGGAGTCAATCTCGAATGCGTGCGCGGATGCCGGTCTTAAAGTCAGTGATATCGACGGCGTTTTTACCGCCGGTGCGCATTCACCGGCACTGATCGCCGAAGCGCTGGGCGTCAGGCCGCGCTACGTCGACGGCACGAGTGTGGGCGGCTGCTCCTTCATCATCATGGTGGAGCACGCGATAGCGGCGCTGCATCATCACCTGTGCGATGTCGCGGTGATTACCCACGGCGAAAGCGGCCGCTCGCAGGTGGGCGTGACGCGTGTGCGCGACACCAGCATCGCCGGTTGTTACGAAATCCCCTACGGCTTTGGCGCCCCGCCGACCTGGTTCGGCCTCATCACCACGCGGCACATGCACGAGTACGGCACGACGCTCGAACAGTGGGCGCAGGTGGCGGTGTCCACGCGTCAGTGGGCAGCCCTGAACCCGAAGGCCATGTACCACGATCCTTTGACCATCGACCAGGTGCTCAAGGCCAAGATGATCGCTTACCCGTTCACGGTGCTGAACATCTGCCTCGTCACCGATGCCGGCGGCGCAATAGTGCTCACGCGCGCGGATCGGGCGCGTGACTGCGCCAAGAAGCCCGTCTACGTTCGTGGCACCGGCGAGGCGACCGAGCACGTGTCCGTGACGCAGATGAAAGGCCTGCCGTTGAGCGAGGCCACGCGCATGTCCAGCGCGCGCGCCTTTGCAATGGCCGGCGTCAGCCACGGCGACTTCGATCACATCATGCTGTATGACGCGTTTACCTCCGGCCCGCCGATCATGCTCGAATCGATGGGCTTCGCAAAGCCCGGCGAGGGCGTTTCGTTCTTCGAAAACGGAAAGTCGACACCGGGCGGATCGCTGCCGATCAATACCAACGGTGGCGGCCTGTCGTATACGCATACCGGGATGTACGGCATGTTCCCGCTGATCGAGGCCACGCGCCAATTGCGCGGCGAATGCGGCGCACGGCAGGTGCCCAATGTGAAGCTGTCGCTGGTCAACGGCATGGGCGGCATGCTTTCGGCTGCGGGTACTGCGGTGTTGTCGAACGAAAAATAACGGCAAGCGGGGCGAATGCCGGAGACGCCGGTCACAGGCGTGACGCCTGTGGGGTCAAGATTGCCTTGAATGTCCGGTCTTGACCAAAAAACCTGCCAACGGAGGAATGATGAGCACAGATACCACAGCCGCACCCGCCACGTTGATCAACTCTGCGCTGAAAGACAGCCTCAATGTTTGGAGCGCACCCGAGATATCGCATCCGGTGGACCGTTCCGATTTGCGCAAGTGGGCCATCGCTGTTTACTGGCCCGATGTGCCGCCAAAGGTATTTTGGGACGAGGATTACGCCAAGACCACCAAGTACGGCGGCATCATCGCCCCGCGCGAATTCAACCCCTTCGCCTGGCCCGGGATCCGCCCCGCCGACCGTGCGCCGCGGCCCGCCAAACGCGGTGTTGGCGAACGCACCATGA
>CAMDDY010000147.1 GCA_945893125.1 Bordetella parapertussis | reverse complement strand
GCCGCGCTGTGGGCGATACGGCTGGCGGCCTACATCACCTGGCGTAACTGGGGTGAAGCCGAAGACCGCCGCTATCAGGACATACGCGCGCGTAACCAACCGAACTACGAATTGAAAAGTCTGTACCTGGTGTTTGGCTTGCAAGCAGTGCTGGCATGGATCGTATCGCTGTCGCTGCTGGCCGCGCTGTCGAGCGCGCAGCCCTGGGGCTGGCTCGACAGCGCAGGCGTCGCGGTCGTGTTGTTCGGCATCGCGTTTGAAGCGGTCGGAGATTGGCAGTTGGCGCGCTTCAAGTCGCGCGAGGAGAATCGCGGCGGTGTAATGAATCGCGGTCTGTGGCGCTATACTCGCCACCCGAACTACTTCGGCGAATTCTGCGTGTGGTGGGGGTTTTTCCTGATCGCGTTGTCCGCCGGTGGTTGGTGGGCGCTGCTATCGTTGCTATCGCCGCTGCTGATGTCGGTGCTGTTGCTCAAAGTATCGGGCGTCGCCTTGCTGGAGAAAGACATCGCTGGGCGGCGTCCCGCCTATCGCGATTACGTGGCGCGCACCAACGCGTTTTTTCCGGGTTCGCCAAAATCATGAAGCGGCTCCATCAAGCGGCAGCGCTGTGCGCCGCCCTGCTGCTGACGCTATCAACGCTGATGGCGCCGCCGTCAGCGGCGGCCACGCCGCGGCAATGGGAATTTCAGGTATTTCTGGACGACAGCCCCATCGGTTATCACCGTTACATGCTGCATGAGAGCGGCGCGGAACGCGAACTGAAAATCGAAGCTCGGTTCAATGTGAAAGTGCTGTTCATCAATGTTTACCGTTATGCGCACGACAACAGCGAGCGCTGGCGCGGTGACTGCCTGGCGGCGCTCAATGCGCGCACCGACGACAACGGCAAAGTGAGCGAAGTCGGCGCCGAGCTTCAGGGCGAGCGACTGGCGGTCGCCACCAGCGTTGCCGCTACACGAGCACGCGAGATGGTGGAGGGCTGCCTGATGAGCTTTGCCTACTGGAATCCAAACATGCTGCGGCAAACGCGTTTGCTCAACGCGCAGACCGGCAAGGTCGAAAGCGTCAGCATCACCGCGCTGGGTGAAGAAAAAATCAACGTGCGAGGTATGCCGGTGGCGGCAACGCGCTATCGCATCGCGGGCGCCAAGCACCCGATCGATCTGTGGTACGGCGCCGACCGTTCGTGGCTGGCGCTGCAATCGACGCTCGATAGCGGACGCCGGTTGCGTTACGAGCTAAAGTAGGCGAAATACATAAAATGATTAAAAAACAAATAGTTACGATATTTTGTGCCGTCGCGGTACTGGGTCTGGGCGGGTGCCAAAGCACGGTGCATCCGCCGCTGGCCACCGTGCCTGCCGTCGATCTCAAGCGCTACATGGGCGACTGGTATGTGATTGCCAGCATACCGACGTTCATCGAAAAAGGCGCGCACAACGCCATCGAATCGTACCGGCTGGATGCCGACGGCACCATCGCGGTGACGTTTACGTTTCGTGCCGGCGCCTTCGACGGCCCACCCAAAAAATATACGCCTCGCGGTTTTGTGCGCAGCGATCCATCGAACGCGATCTGGGGCATGCGGTTTATCTGGCCGATCAAGGCCGACTTTCGCATCACCTATCTGGCCGACGACTACAGCCAGACCATCATCAGCCGCCAGCAGCGCGACTACGTGTGGATCATGGCGCGCACGCCGACCATTTCCGAAGCCGACTATCAGCGGCTGCTGAAAATCGTCGGTGAGCAGGGCTACGACGTGAAGCTGGTGCAACGGGTGCCGCAACAATGGAAGTGAACGCCAACGCCACGCACAAGGCCGGCCCCTGGGCCGGCATCCTGAGCTGGTTCGACAACGAGCGCGCTGTTACCAACGTTACGGGTGCCGACGGCGCGCGCCGCATCGACTGGCCGCGCCTGCTGCCTTTCGTGGCCATGCATCTGGGCTGCGTCGGCGTCATCTGGGTGGGCGTGAGTCTGACCGCAGTTCTGGTAGCGGTATCGCTGTACGCGCTGCGCTTGTTCGCCATCACCGGTTTTTATCACCGTTACTTTTCGCATTGTGCGTTTCATACCTCGCGCGCGGCGCAGTTCGTGTTTGCCGTGCTGGGGGCCACCGGTGTGCAGCGCGGCCCCTTGTGGTGGGCGGGCCAGCACCGGCATCACCATACGCACTCTGATCAGGCGGCTGATGCGCACTCGGCGCTGCAGCAGGGCTTTTTCTGGAGCCATATGGGCTGGTTCATGGCGCGCGAGAACTTCGCCACGCGCCGCGAGCTGATCGAAAACCTGTGGCGCTTCCCGGAGTTGCGCTTTCTGGATCGCTATGACGGGCTGGTGCCGCTGCTGCTGGGGCTTGCGCTGTATGGCGGGGGCGAGGCACTGGCGCTGTTCGCCCCCGGCCTGCAAACCAGCGGCCTGCAACTGGTAGTGTGGGGATTTTGCATTTCCACCGTGGTGCTGTATCACGCCACCTTTACCATCAACTCGATGGCGCATGGTTATGGAAGCCGCCGCTACGCCACGCGCGATGATTCGCGCAACAATGTGTGGCTGGCGCTGCTGACCTTCGGCGAAGGCTGGCACAACAATCACCATCATTTCCCCGGCGCCGCACGCCAGGGTTTTTACTGGTGGGAAATCGATCTCACGTATTACGGCCTCAGAGTGCTGGCGGCGTTGGGCATCATCTGGGATCTCAAGGAAGTGCCTGCGGCGATGCGCAATGCGCGGCGCCACGTGGTGAGCGAGAGATGAAAATCGCCATCATCGGCAGCGGCATTGCCGGCAACGTCGTCGCGCATCATCTGCATCGCGAGCACGACATCACCGTGTTTGAAAGCGCCGCGCATATCGGCGGTCACACGCATACCCACAACATTGAACTCGACGGCGAGCGCCACCAAATCGACACCGGTTTCATCGTCTTCAACGACTGGACCTACCCCAACTTCATCGAGCTGCTGAACGAACTGGGCGTCGAATCGCAGCCCTCGGCGATGAGCTTCAGCGTGCGGCATGAGCAAACCGGGTTGGAGTACAACGGCACCTCGCTCAACAGCCTGTTCGCACAGCGCCTGAACGTGCTGCGACCGTCGTTCCACCGCATGATCCGCGACATCCTGCACTTTAATCGCACCGCACCACAAATACTTGACTCTAAAGAGGAATTTTCCCTGGGCGATTATCTTGCCCGCGAAAGCTACTCGCGCCCGTTCATCGACAACTACCTCGTACCAATGGGCGCGGCGATCTGGTCCACTGACCCGGCACGCATGCTGGCGTTTCCGGCGCGGTTCTTCGTGCGCTTTTTTCACAACCACGGCATGCTGTCGGTAGATCAGCGCCCGCAATGGCGTGCCATCCGCGGCGGCTCGGCGCGTTACGTCGACAAGCTCATCGCGCCCTTCAAGCACCGCATTCGAGTCAACACCCCGGTGGAACGGGTGTGGCGCATGCCCGACCGCGTGGTGGTCAAGGCACGCGATGCCGAGGCCGAGCGCTTCGACCACGTGTTTTTTGCGTGCCATTCGGATCAGGCGCTGCGCCTGCTGGCGGACCCCAGCACGCTGGAACGCGAAGTGATCGGCGCCATCACTTATCAGCCGAATGAAGCCGTGCTGCACACCGACACCGCGCTGCTGCCGCGCAAAAAGCTGGCGTGGGCGGGGTGGAATTATCACGTCGGCGCGGGGCAAAGTGCCGCCACGCTCACCTACAACATGAACATTCTGCAGAACCTGACTTCACGCCACACCTTCTGCGTCACGCTCAACCGCACGGCAGACATTGCGCCCGGCAAGATTATCAAGCGCCTGAACTACGATCATCCGCTTTACACCCCCGCGGGCGTGGCGGCACAGGAGCGCCAGCACGACGTCAACGGTGTCAACCGCACCTTTTACTGCGGTGCCTACTGGCGCAACGGCTTTCATGAAGACGGCGTGGTAAGCGCGCTTGCCGCGCTCAAACACTTTGAACAGGCTACCCATGCACAGCGCCATTTATCGCGGGTGGTTTAGGCACCGGCGCTTTGCGCCGAAGCTGCATGATTTTCGCTACCCCCTGTTCCAGATGTACCTCGATCTGGCGGAACTGGACGAGGTGTTTCGCGGGCGCTGGCTGTGGTCCACGCGCCGCACCGCACTGGCGCGCTTTGATCGCGCCGATCATCTGGGCGACCCCAAGGTGCCGCTGGATCAGGCGGTGCGTGATCTGGTGGCGCAGCAAGCCGGCACTCGGCCCGACGGCCCGATACGTCTGCTGACGCACCTGCGCTACTTTGGCCATTGCTTCAACCCGGTGAGCTTTTATTACTGCTTCGACGCGGCGGACACGTGCGTGGTGTGCGTGGTGGCTGAAGTCAACAACACACCATGGGGCGAGCGCCACTGTTATGTGCTGCATCGACCGCTGCGCGCTTTGCCCGGCCGTTACCAGACCTACCGCAGCGAAAAAGTGTTTCACGTGTCGCCCTTCATGCCGATGGACCTGGCGTACGACTGGGGAATTTCCACGCCGGGCGATACGCTGAATGTGCATATGGCTTTGCAGCCCGCCTCGAATGCCGACCGTGAAGACCAGCCGAAAGTGTTTGACGCCACCATGCAACTCACCCGCGCGCCGGCGACAGCGATGCAGTTGGCTGCGGCGTTGATACGCTTTCCACTGATGACGCTGCAGGTCGTCGCTGCCATCCACTGGCAGGCGCTGCGCCTTTGGCTCAAGCGGGTTCCGGTTTGTACCCATCCGTCCAAGCTGCCCGCGCAGCAACACTCTTTGCCGAATGCCACACCCCTCGCCGTACCGGAGAAACCCGCATGAAAGAAGCCATCCTCAACGACCACGTCAAGTTGCCGCGCGTGGTGGCCAAGCCCGCGTTTCTGGAGGGGGTTGCGCAGCGCGCCGTGCGTCAGCGGCTGGCGGCCATCCAGCGCGGTTCGCTGGTGATCAGCGACGGCATCACCAGCGATCGCTACGGCGCGGCATGCACGCAATATCCCCTGAATGAAACCGTACGCGTGCACGATCCGCGCTTTTACAGCGAAATGGCCTTTGGCGGCTCCATCGGCGCGGGCGAGGCCTATATGCAGGGCTACTGGAGCACCGACGACCTCACCGCAGTGATGCGCATCATCCTGCAAAACCGCGAGGTGCTGGACGGAATGGAAACCGGTTGGGCACGCCTCACCGAGCCGGTACGCAAGGCACTGCACTGGGCCGCGCGCAACACCCGTAGCGGCAGCCGCCGCAACATCCATGCGCACTACGATCTGGGCAACGATTTCTTCAAGCTGTTTCTCGACCCCACGATGATGTATTCCAGCGCGATCTTTGAGCACGAAGACATGCCGTTGGAAGCCGCCTCGATAGCCAAGCTCGACGGCATCTGCCGCAAGCTCGATCTAAAGCCGGGCGATCACGTCATCGAAATCGGCACCGGCTGGGGCGGTTTTGCACTGCACGCGGCGCAGTGTTACGGCTGCCGCGTCACCACCACCACCATCTCCCCCAGCCAGCACGACATGGCGCGTGAGCGCGTGGCGGCGGCGGGCCTGAACGAACGCATCACGCTGTTGCAAAAAGACTATCGCGATATGACGGGACAATACGACAAACTGGTGTCGATTGAAATGATCGAGGCGGTGGGACATCAGTATTACGACACCTTTTTCCGCAAATGCAGCGAGCTGCTCAAGCCCGAAGGCGCCATGTTGTTGCAGGCGATCACTATCGCCGATCAGCGTTATGAAGCGGCAAAACAATCCGTGGATTTTATTCAGCGCTATATTTTTCCGGGCAGTTGCATTCCTTCGGTCGCGGCCATCACCGATGCCGTGGCGCGGGTGACGGACATGCGCTTGATTGATTTGAAGGACATCGGCCCCGACTACGCCATCACGCTCAGATGCTGGCGCGAGAATTTTTTCGCCAATCTGGAGCAGGTTCGCGCGCTGGGCTACCCGGAATCCTTTATTCGCATGTGGGAGTTTTATCTTTGCTATTGTGAGGCGGGCTTTGTCGAGCGCGTCATCGGGGACGTCCAGTTGCTATTGGTCAAGCCGCTGGCACGATAGACGCCCGCTGCGTTGGAAAAGCACGCCAAATCGTGAGACAGTTACGGTTTACTGCGAATCGGGCCACAGATTGCCGCCATGCCCTCACAAACTATTGAACTAGCCGACTGCGTTGACGAGTACCAGTACTTTCTGGAAAAAGATTGGTCCGATGGGTTTCCCGTAGTCGCGCCCAATGAAAAACGACTGCGCTGGATGCTCGCTGCTACGCAACGCAATCCGGACGAAGTCATCGGCGTGATACCGCCGGCGGGCGAAACCGCCACCGTGCGCGATGTCGCTTTGCACGCGCTGATGGCTGGCTGCACGCCGGAGTATTTGCCGGTGGTGTTGGGCGCGCTGCCGATTATTCTGCGCGACGAATTCAACATGGGTGGCGTGCAATGCACCATGCACGGCGTGGCTCCGCTGATGATCGTCAACGGCCCTTATGCACAGAAGATTGGCATCCATGGCGGGAACGGATGCTTCGGGCCCGGCTTTCGTGCCAATGCCACTATAGGCCGCGCGTTGCGCTTGATGCTGATGAATCTTGGTGGCGGCCTGGCGGGCCTCGCGTCGGCGACAGTTTTTGCTTCACCGATCCGCTACACCGCGTGCCTCACCGAAAACACGGCTCTAAGCCCATGGGAAACCATAGCAAATTCCAATGGTTACAGCGAAGCCGATAACGTGATTACCTGTGCGATGGTGGATAGCCCGCGCCTGCATTTCGACGATGTGAGCACTGAGCCCGAGCGCCTGTTGCGCGGCATCGGTGATGCGATGACCTCCAGTGGGTCGTGGAATATGTGGTTCAGTTCCGACGTGGTGGTGGCGATGGGGCCGCAACACGCGCGGTTGTGCGCCAACGCGGGCTTGACCCGTGCGCAGGTGCAGCAGCGCTTGTGGGAACTTGCCGAGCGCAAGCAGGTGGACCTGCGGCGCGGCGGCAACTGGCGCGCGGAACGGGCGCAGGCGCTGGGCATTGATCCCGATGACGACAATGCCGTGTTCAAGGCGGTGAAAGACCCGAAGCGCGTGCATTTGATAGTTGCGGGCGGGCTGGGGCCGGTGACGGCGGTGTGCCACGGCTGGAACGATTCGAGCCGCGCGGTGAATGGTGTTTATGATGTTTAGGCTGACAGGCATGGAAAACTTTGATAACCCATCCCCTGTCATTCCCGCGCAGGCGGGAATGACAGATGCCAATTTTCGATTTCACCCGAGAGCAACCATGACCACACGCATCATCGACCCCAGCGCCGGCGGCAGCGGCGCAAGGATTCAATTAGCCCCGCGCCCGATGGATTTGCGCGGCAAGGTGGTCGGCTTTATCGACAACACCAAGGAGCAGGCCGACGTGATCGCCGAGGCGATGGCCGAGGGCCTGCGCGAGAAGTACGGCGTGGCGAAAGTGATTATTCGCCGCAAACCGTATTACTCCAAGCCTGCGCCGCAGGAACTCATCGATGAACTGGCGACCGAAGTCGATGTGGCGGCAGCCGCCGTCGGCGGGTGAGGCTCTTGCACGTTGTGCAGTGTGCACGACGCAGTGGAATTCGAAAAACGCGGCATCCCCGCCACGGTAATTCTCACGCAGATTTTTAAAAACGCGGCCCTGCATCAATTCAAAAGTCGCGGCATGGAAGGCCACCCGCTGATAGAACTGCCGCATCCGATCAGCAATCTCACGCACGATGAAATGCGCATTGTGACTTTGAAATTCGTCGATCAACTCGTGCGCCAACTGACTAACTAAAATGCCCATCGTCAAACGCCCCAACCACCCCGACATCCATTACACCGTCGATGATTACACCGATCCTTGGAAGAACGCGCCGTATCTGATTTTGCAGCACGGCTTCGGGCGCTCCGGCAAGTTCTGGTATAGCTGGGTGCCGTATCTCGCGCGCTGGTTCAAGGTGGTGCGGCCCGATGTGCGCGGGCTGGGGCAATCGCCCGCCGACTTTGATTTGCAGCGGGATTTCACCGTGGAAAATTGCGTGGGCGATCTGGCGGCGATCATCGATCACCTTGGGGCAGAGTCGGTGCATTACTGCGGCGAATCGATGGGCGGCATCCTCGGCATGCTGCTCGCGGCCACGCATCCCAAGCGCGTGCGCACGCTGACCCTGGTGTCTTCCCCCGTGAATCTCAACGAAACCACCAAGACCACCTACGCGCTAGGCCACAAATCCGAATCCGACGCGCAAAAAGAAATGGGCATGAAGGCATGGGTGGCGGCGACCAATCGCACTACGCGCTTTCCGGCGAATGCCGATCCGGCGCTGCTCGATTGGTACGAACAGGAGTTCTCGCGCAACAACCCCGACGTGCAGGCGGCGATGAGCCGCGCGTTACATGCCGCAAGCGCACTGCCCTATTTATCGAAAATCGAAGCGCCGGTGCTGGGCCTGTATCCGTCCGCCGGGCCGATCACCAGCAATGAGCAGATGGCCATGTTGAAGGACAACATTCGCGACTTCACGCTGATACAGTTGCCTTCAACGTTTCACAAAATCCAGCTCATGTTTCCGCGCGCGTGCGCCACGCATTTGCTGCACTTTGCCGCCACGCACGACGGCGTGGCGTGTCACGAGCAGTAACAGACAGCGAACGTATTACGGCTTATGCCGCATCCACGTTGATTTTCCAGAAATCCCGCGCGTATTCCGGCATGGTGATGTCGAAATTCACGCCATTCGGATCAGTGTACTTGCGCTCCGTTTCCAGCCCGCTGCCGGTGCCGAGTATGCCGCCCTGAAAGGTGGCGCCGTTGGATTCCACTTTTTCGGTGACGTCCTTCATGTCGTCGATCAGAAAACCAATGTGATGCAGCCCGCGCACGGTTTCGCCTTTCATGTTGGCGTTGTCCGGATGAATAACCACCAGACTCACCACGCCGTCGGTCATGGCGATGGCGGTCTTGTGTTCGCGCACGCGCTTCATGCCGAACGCCTTTTCATAAAACGCCGCGGATTTTTCGATGTCGTCGACGAGCATTGCGATGTGTCTTAGTTTGGCCATGAGCGGCTCCTGGTGGGTTACGTTAAACGGCAAAGACTTTTTGACGCAGATTTCGCAGATTTACGCAGATTAGAACAGTGGATTTAGCAAACCACGGCGTCAAAATTATGATTTAAAACAACAGGTTATGTTTCATCCGCATTGGGTTTAATCTGCGTTCATCAGCGTAAATCTGTGTCAAAGGTTTATACAACCAGCCATCAAGGAAACATCGCCCAGCCCACGTGATCCGTCTGTGCCTTGAAGAAATGTCCGTTAGTGCTGGTGACGAACACGGTGGTCATGTCCGGCCCGCCGAAGCATACGTTGGTGGGGCGGTTGGCGGCGACCGGATGCGTTTCGAGCACGCGGCCGGTGGGTGAAAACACATACAGCATCGGGCCAGGGCCGCTGACTTCCCAGCCGGCGGTGGCGATGATGTTGCCTTCGGCGTCGAGGCACATGCCGTCGATGCCGCGATGCAGGCCGCGCGCATCCTCGCCCCAGGTGAACAGCACATCAAACGTGCCGAGGCTGCCGTCGTCGTTAATCGGATAGGCGCGCAACTCACGATCAATGCCGCGCGTGTAGCTGCTCTCGGCGACATACAGCGTGCGGTTATCGCGCGATACCAGAATGCCGTTCGGTTGCGTGGTGTCGAAGGTCGCGCGCACGACCTGATAGCTGCCGTCGGCCTGCGGATCGGCGCGCAGCACCGAGCGGTGATCGAGTTCTTCCTTTTCGGTTTTGTCCCAGTTGCCGTCGTTCACCGGGTTGGTAAACCAGATGCGGCCCTGGCGATCCACCGCCAGATCGTTCGGCGTACTCAATTTTTTGCCATCGAGCTTGTCGGCGATCACGGTGTTTTTGCCGTCGGCGTCGAAGCGCACGATCGAGCGCCCGCCGGACGAGCAGCCGAACAGTTTGCCGTGCGCGTCAAAGCACAGCCCGTTGCTGCGGTTGGTGCCTTCGCGCCATACGCTGATGGCGTTGGTTTTTATATCATAACGCAGGATGCGGCTTTTGCGGATGTGAGTGAAGAGTATCTCTTCGCCGGTCCAAACCGGGCCTTCGGTGATGAGTTCGCCTTCGGAGCGCATCAGCAGTTCAAATTTCCAGGACATCTTTTTTCCGTCTCTGGTCAGCGTGAGGGAAATGATTGTACTTTAAGTAAGCGTGACGTATGCTGTGAGTTATGAACGAGTTGCCGGATCAACTGCCGAATCTGTCGAGCTTTAGCCACGAGCAGAAGGACGAACTGATCCGCATGTTGTTTCCACT
>CAMDDY010000146.1 GCA_945893125.1 Bordetella parapertussis | reverse complement strand
CGCCATGCCCACCAACGCGCCACAAACCTTGAGTAACGATGAAGTGTATGCGGTCACCGCTTACGTGCTGAATCTCAACGGCATCGTGCCTGAGTCAGCAGTGATGAACGCTCAAACGCTGCCGCAGGTGAAAATGCCCAACCGCGACGGATTTATCGACTATTCGAAAAAGTAAGCGGCGAAGTAAACCACCGGCAGGAGGTGCTTCAACATGGCGACCCATCCTCACCGCTTGCTGCCCGCGCTGCTCATCGCATCCGCTTGCGCAACGGCGGTAGCAACCGCCGGAGCACAAAACTGGAAGCCCGAGCGCAACGTGGAACTGATACTGCCGGCATCCCCCGGTGGCTCGAACGATATCGCGGGACGCACCATCCAGAAGGTGTGGACGGATCTCAATTTGCTGCCGGTTTCGAGCTCGGTGGTCAACCGCAGCGGCGGCGAGCACAACGTTGCCTACACCTATGTCGCGCAGCGTGCGGGCGACGCGCACACGCTGGGACTGGTATCCACGCCGATGCTGGTGAATCAGATCGATGGCCGCGCGCAGCTCACGCACAACGATGTGACGCCCATCGCCTATCTGATTACAGAGCCGATGATCGCGGTGACGCGCGCGGATTCGCCGCTGAAAACCGGGCGCGATGTAGTGGAGGCGCTGCGCAAAAGTCCCGGCGCGCTGTCCATCGCGCTCACCAGCAGCGGGCATCGCGTGTCCATCGGCATGCCGCTCCTGAAAGCCGGCATTACTCTGAAAGGCGTGCGCATGCCGGCGTTCAAGGGCGGTGGCGAGACCGTGACCGCGGTGCTGGGCGGCCACGCCGATCTCTTGGTAACCTCGGTATCGACCAGCGTGCCGCACATCGCCTCGGGCAAGATGCGCGGCCTCGCGGTCAGTTCCACCAAACGGCTGGGCGGCGCGCTGGCGCAGGTGCCCACGTGGCAGGAGCTGGGGTACACCAGTTCGGGATCATGGAAAGGGATCATGGGGCCCAAGGGCCTCACCCCGGTGCAGATTGCCTATTGGGAAGACATCGTGCGCAAGACCGCGCAGAGCGAGGAACTCAGGCAATACGCCGAGAAAAATCAATGGATCATCGACTTCAAGGGCGCGGCGGACATGCGCAAATGGCTGGATGACGAATTTGCGGCACTGAAAACCACCATGACCGAGCTTGGCCTGGTAAAGCAATCGCAATAACACAACCCGCAGGAAACAAGGCATGAGCATCAAGTTACGCAAGCTATCGTATGCGCTCGGCGCGGAAGTGTGCGGCATCGACGTCGCCGCGCCCATGAGTGAAGCCGCCTTTGGTGAAATTTATCAGGCGTTTCTCGATCACGGCATATTGCTGTTTCGTGATCAGGACATCACCCGCGAGCAGCACATCGAATTCAGCCGCCGCTTCGGCGAACTGGATCAACACGAGGCGCTGCCGCTGGACCGCCATCCGCAATATCCCGAATTGCTGCTGGTCACCAACGAGCCTAACGCCGACGGCACACCGTCGAACTCGCGCTACACCGGGCGTCAATGGCACTCGGATATGTCGTTCACGGCGGTGCCGTCGCTCGGCTCGCTGCTGAAAAGTTATACCGTGCCCGAAGTCGGCGGCGACACGCTGTTCGCCAACATGACGCTTGCCTACGACACATTATCAGAGGGCATGAAAAAACTCATCGCCGATTTGCATGGCATACATCTCTCCGGCACGCGCAAAATCAACCATGCGCCCACCGGCGAGGCGCGCCGTGAGTTGTCGATCAAACTTAACCCGCCGATTGCGCAGCCGGTGGTGCGTGTGCATCCCGAAACCGGGCGCAAAGCGTTGTACCTCGGCGAGAAGGTGAAACGCTTCGACGGCATGACTGAAGCCGAAAGCCAGCCGCTGATTCAATATCTGAATGCGCACGCCACAAAACCCGAATTCATCTATCGCCAGCAGTGGCGCAACCACGACATTATCGTGTGGGACAACCGCTGCACCCTGCACCAGGCGCTGGGCGATTTTGATGAAACCCAGCGGCGGCACATGGAGCGCACCACGGTGCTGGGCACGCCGTCGGGGTATGCGGTGATGGGTGGGTAATGATGACTACAATTCAAAAGCTTCACCGCAAAGGCGCAAAGACGCAAAGAACAGCCGCAAAGAAATACCCTTCTTTGCGTTTCCTCTGCGCCTTTGCGCCTTTGCGTTTCGTGGTTATGGGTTTAATCACAACGTCGGCAATAGCAGCGGATTACCCCACCCGCCCGCTGCGCATCATCGTGCCGTTCACTGCGGGCGGCTCCACCGACGTGCTGGCGCGCATGATCGGCAGAAACCTCACCGAGGCGTGGGGGCAGCAGGTGGTGGTGGATAACCGCGCGGGCGCCAATGGCGTGATCGCCGCTGAACTTATCGCGAGGTCCAATCCCGATGGTCACAGCTTGTTGATGATCGCCATCGGGCACGCGCTTAACCCGTCGCTGCAAAAGAAATTGCCCTACGATAGCGACAAGGATTTCCAGCCGATCAGTCTCACTGCGGTGCTGCCGCTGCTGCTGGCGGTGCATCCTTCGGTCAAAGCCACTAACGTACAGGAGTTGATCGCACTGGCGAAATCGAGCGCGAAGCCGTTGGCGTACGCCTCCGGCGGCATCGGTTCGTCGCAACATCTCGCGGGTGAGCTCATCAACACCATGGCCGGCATCAAGATGACGCATGTGCCGTATAAAGGCGGCGGGCCGGGGCTGGTCGATCTGCTCGCGGGGCAAGTGAACGTGATGGCCTCGACCATACTCTCGATCGCACCGCACGGGCGTACGGGCAAACTGCGCGTGCTCGGCATCACCACTTCCAAGCGCAGCGCGGCGTGGCCCGAGGTGCCCACCGTCGCCGAAGCCGGCATCAAGGGTTATGAATCGATTGCGTGGTACGGTTTGGTTGCGCCTGCCGGTTTGCCGCCGGCGGTGCTTGGCAAGTTAAGCGCCGAAGTCATCAAAGGCACCAAGTCAAAGGACATGCAGGACACGCTAATCAAACAAGGGGCGGAACCGGTGGGCAACGGGCCGAAGGAATTCGCCGCCTTCATCAAATCCGAGACCGCCAAGTACGCGCGCGTGATTCGCGAGGCCGGCATCAAAGCAGAGTAAATGATATCTACGTAAGTTATTGTTTTTATTGATATTTTAATCCGGCCTCACACCGGCCGCTTTAACCACTTTCGCCCACTTGGGCAATTCGTTGCGTATGTGAGCAGCCGCTTGCTCCGGCGTGCCGCCGATGGATTCAACTCCTTGCGCGGCAAGCCGTGCCTGCACGTCAGGCGCATGTAACGCGCGCAAAAATTCTGTGTTGAGTTTTGCCACGACGGCTTTGGCTGTGCCGGCAGGTGTGAGCACGGCGTACCACGTCGCTGCGTCAAAGCCAGGCAGCGCGGCCGCATCCGCGACCGTGGGTATATCCATCAGCGCCGGTGACCGCTTCGCACCCGCCACCGCCAGCGCGCGCATGCGTCCGCCCTTGATGTGCGGCAGCGCACCGGGAATCGTCGGAAACCACAGCGACACCTGCCCGCTGATGAGATCGGCAGTGGTCTGGCCGATGGTTTTGTACGGCACGTGGGTGATGTCTATGCCCGCCTGCGAGCGAAACATTTCCATCACCAGATGCCCCGAGCTTCCGCTGCCGGTGGAAGCGTAATTGATTTGTCCCGGTTTGGATTTCGCCAGCGCAATCAAATCCTTCACCGACTTCGCGCCGAAGCCGGGATACGCCACCAGCGCGTTCTGCACCGAGGCGAGCACCGTCACCGGCGCGAAATCGCGCACCGGATCGTAAGCAATTTTGGCATACAGCGCGGCATTCACCACCAGCGACGGCGCGCAGATGTAGAGGGTGTAGCCGTCGGGCGCCGAACGCGCGGTGATCTCGGCGGAGAGGTTGCCGCCGGCGCCAGGACGATTATCCACCACCACTTGCTGGCCGATGCTCTCGGTTAGTTTTTGCGCGAACAGGCGCGCGATCAAATCGATGCTGCCGCCTGCGGCGAAGGCGACTACAAAGCGAATGGGTTTGTCAGGGTATGAGGCTGCGTGCGAGGCGCCGCTGACCGTCAGGAGCAATAACGCCTTTAACAAAAGTTTAGCGCGGCTCGCCTTTTGAGTAAGTGTATCAACCCCAAAGCCGTCGTTCCCGCGCAGGCGGGAACCCATAACACAGTGCCACTTGAGACGGCTTATAGATTCCCGCCTTCGCGGGAATGACGGGGATGGTTTTGTGCTTATACCGAACAGCGCGGGAAATCGTGGCCCACGCGCTTGCAGGAAAAAACGAAATTTATTTCCGCACACCAGGCGTCTCCACTTTTAATCCCTGCGAACGCCACGCCAAAAACAGTTCGAGGTCGAGCAAATCCGCCGATCCTGCCGGCGGCAGTTCGGCGCGCACGCCAAAAAAACACGCGCGCAAACGGCGGTGCAATGAGCCCATGGTTTGCCATTCGAGCCGGTACACCGGATACGGATTGCCGTGCCCCTGGCTGATGGTGTCGTTCAACAGCTTGCGGCCGAAATTGCGGTCGTGGCAATGCGTGCAGGCGAGATTTATCTGGCCCATGCGGGTGTAAAAAATGTCCTTGCCGCGCTCGAAGTTACTCCGGTTTTGCGTGTCGATCGCCACGTTCACTGGCAGGCCGCGCGACTGCATGCCGACATACGCCGTCAAACCGAGCAGTTCATCCGAGTCGTAACGTAGCGGCGCGGCCTGCTGGTGTTGCGTGCGGCATTGATTGACGCGGCCTTCGATGTTGGTGAGCTTTGCCGTGCCGGGATCGACCTTCGGGTACTTCGCCGACACGCCTTTCATGCTGGCGCGTGCATCCTGATGACAACCCGCGCACGATTTTTCACGCTTGCCCGCCGGTTCGTTCCACAGTTTTTCGCCGCGCGTCACCCACAGCATCGCCGGGCTGGAAAAATCGTCCTGTTGCAGCGCACGCACTTCAGCGCCTGAAAAATCGATGCCGGATTTTAGAGGGTCGGGGCGCTGAGGATCGGCGGCCATCGCCGTGGCGCCGACGAACGCGATTGCCCCTATCGCACAGCACCACAGTCGTTGAATGGCGCGAAACCCGCTCACACCACGACCGTGATCTTCGAACTCGCCGAGCCTTTTTCGCCGCGATCATCCGCCCATGAAAACTCAACGTCACCGCTTTCCCGCGCGACGATGTAAAACTGCAAATACGGATTGGCGGCAATGCCCGAACCCATTTCCGCGCGAAACACGTCGGTGCCGTTGTAGCGGCACAGCAGGTTGCTGACGGTGTTTTTGGGGATGACTTTGCCGTTGTTATCCATGCGAAAGCCGGTTTCCATCGGATGCTGGATCGCGATGCGAATTTCCACCAGATCGCCGCGCTTGGCTTGGGATGGCACGAGAATTCTGGCGACGCTCATGGCAGTGATTTACGTTATTTCCGAAGCGTCGAGACAGGCGGTTTCGGTCACGATCACATCCGCCGATGCCGCCCAGAACGAGCCGTCCGACATTTGCGCCAGCGCCACCACATGCTGCGCCCCGGCGAGCCGTATGCGCGTGGTCAACGCCGCGCGCCCGGTGCCGGGTGACATACCGATTTTCGCAATGATGGGCCGCGGATTTTTTTCCGACAACAAATACAAGGTGGTGACGTGATCCGCCGCGGTCATCGGGCTATCCACCGACACCGTGAGCGGCACCAGATGGCCGTTCTCCGCCAGATGCGGAATTTCCAGCTTGACGCGGCTCTCGCGCACCGGCGCGCCGCGCGTGATGTCTTTCAGCACCGGCACCAGTACGTCGAGCGGCGGGCGCGCCGTGGTGGGCAATTGCGCGAATGCCGGCAACGCGACCGGCAACAATACGCCGCCCGCGATGCTTTTCAGCACGCGGCGGCGTCGAGCGAAAATTTTCGAGTGCGTCGTCATTGGAGTGTCAACAAATAGGCTATAACATCTTCGATCTGCTCTGCGCTTAGAACCGGTTTGCCGCGCAGAGGTTCCGCCACGCGATGCAGGCCGTCAACGCGATAATAAGCCGGCATGATCGATTCGGCATTAAACGCGAGCGGATCAACAATACGCGCTCGCATTTGCGCCGCATTCAGCCGCTTGCCCACGCCCGACAGCGGCGGCGCGAGATTGCCGAAGAAGCGCTCGCCGGTTTCCGGCGCGGCGTGGCACAAAATGCAATTGCTTTCGCGGCTCACCAGCACTTTGCGCCCGCGCTCGGCGTCCGGTGCGCTGGTCGCCAGCGGCTGACGAATTTCACCGCCGCTCATTTGATAGGGCAGACCGCCGCCCGGCGCGGCGCACGCCGCAGCAACCATCGCAACGATCACGCCGCTCGCCCAATGCCTCATATCACACCTGTCATGCCATCACCCGCGCGGCGGCACACGCCATAGGTAAATCGATGCGCCGCTCACGGATTCCGTCTTCTCCGGCTTCCAGTCGCCCATGTCAAAGGCGTGCGACACGATGCGCGTTCCCGGCTTGAGTTCCTTCAGCAACTTCGGCCGCAGTTTGAGATTCAGCCGCGTCAGCAGATACAGCGTCACCACGGTGGCTTCGCTGATGTCGGTGTCGAACAAATCGCCCTGAATGAAACGCACCTTATCATCGGCGCCGGTGCGCGCCGACAGCTCGCGCGCTTCCTTGATGCGCTCCGGGTCGATATCGACGCCCACGCCGCGCGCGCCGAACTGCCGCGCCGCCGTCACCACGAAGCGGCCATCGCCGCAGCCGAGGTCGTACACGATATCCTTGCTGGTCACCTCGGCGAGCTTCAACATTTGCACCACCACATCGAAGTTGGTGGGCACGTAGATGACGTCGGGCGTGCGTTGCGCCAAAACTTCCCGCCCCGCGCCGGCAAGGCCGGCGCCGCTCATCACGCCCAGCGCATTCAGAAATCGTCTGCGATCCATGGTGTGCTCCCGTTACAATATGAGGCGTATTATGCCGCAGTCCCGGCAAAATAAAATACAATAAAAACAATGGCTTATATTAGCATCTGGCGTTTCAGATAACACGCTCGCTTCAAGGAGGCATGATGATCAAGCTCTGGTCCATTCTTGGCAATTCGCAAAAGCTCGACGGCGGCGCGATGTTCGGCAACGCGCCGCGCGCGCTGTGGTCGCGCTGGATTAAACCCGATGCCGACAACTGCGTGCCGCTGGCCTGCCGCGCGTTGCTCGCCACCGGCTTGGGTGATAGCGGCGACAAACGCGTGTTGTTTGAAACCGGTATCGGCGCATTCTTCGAGCCCAAACTCAAAGCGCGCTACGGCGTCGTCGAAGACGAACACGTGCTGCTCGCATCGCTCGGCCAAGCGGGCTTCACGCACGAAGACATCGACGCGGTGGTGCTGTCGCATTTGCATTTCGATCACGCCGGCGGATTGCTGGCGCCGTGGCAAGCCGGCGCGCCGCCGAAACTGCTGTTTCCGTATGCAAAGTTTATTGTCGGTCGTGAATGCTGGGAACGCGCGCAAAAACCGCATCCGCGCGACCGCGCCTCGTTCATTCCCGAATTGCCCGCGCTGCTGCAAGCCAGCGGCCGGCTGGAAATTATCGACGGCGATCAATCGCCTACCCTGGGATCACACGTGCGCTTCGAAACCAGCCACGGCCACACGCCGGGGCTGTTGCTCTCCACCATTGGTGGTGAGAGAGGCGTCACATTCTGCGCCGATCTGATTCCCGGCCGACCGTGGGTGCATGTGCCGATCACCATGGGCTACGACCGCTATCCCGAATTATTGATCGACGAAAAAACCCGCTTCCTCGACGACAAATTCGCGCGCGGCGTGCGGCTGTTTTTTACGCACGATGCCGAGTGCGCGATGGCCTCGGTCACGCGGGATGCGAATCGGCGTTTTGGCGTGACAGAGGAGATGACGGAACTGAACGGGCTGGCGCTGGCGGCGTAGATAGAACTCATGTTCTGGCTTAAATCACGGTCTGGTCGTGCCATAGAAAGTGCGGCCTGGCTGCTCGACGCAGCAATCAGCTTTGGGTTGGTGTCGGGAGCCGCTGTTGCGGTGGCGTTCGGCAAGTACCTGCTGGGTGGGGTTCTCGCGGCGTTCGCGTTTGCGGTATACCTACGCTTCAAACGCAAGCGGGTCGCTGCATCAGCCAAACCGCTGCAATCAACGGAGGGGTAACGTTGCAATGAGTTCTCACCTTACGCCGCAGTCCGACGCCGTGAAGTGCCTCGCCTCCATCACCCTCGGTGCGCGGCGCGGCTGGGCTCCACGTTAAGTGCATGAAAAACAAAGAACCAACGTTACTCCCCCCGCACATGCCCGGTGGCACGCCGCCTGACGGCGCAGTCCTTGCCGATATAAAAAAGCTTGCCCACATCAATACCTACGGCCATTTGCCGACTCACTACGTTGACTACCCTTTTCAATGTGTGGATTGTGCATCCCAGGAAGTTTGGACAGCACAAAAACAAAAGTGGTACTACGAAGAAGCAAAAGGGCACATTTGGGCAATCGCCTTGCGTTGCCGGGCATGCCGGCAAAAAAGAAAGTCGGGCGGCACATCAGATGCCCCTTAGCCATTTGCTCAAGTACGGAAGCTTCCCCACCACGACGTCATTCCGGCCTGCGCCAGAATGACGGATCGTTGAGATCGCCCTTTTGTGAGCGTACGTCGTGGGCGCACACAATCACGGTACCCGCACCATGTGCGCACGCGCATAAATGATCGACGTGCGCATGCGTAAGTAAGCCGTGTTTGCCCCCGGCCCATAACGACGCGGACTCGGCGCCATGGCCGCGAGGCGTGCCGCCTGTTCCGCGGACAAGCCCACCGCCGTGCCGCCATAGTGATAACGCGCCGCCGCTTCCGCGCCGAACACGCCGTCGCCCCATTCGATCACGTTGAGATAAATTTCAAAGATGCGCTGCTTCGACATCAGCGCCTCCAGCATCACGGTCACCACGGCCTCCTGACCTTTGCGCCACCACGTGCGCTTGCCGGAGAAGAACAGATTCTTCGCGAGCTGCTGCGTAATGGTCGATCCGCCGGCGACCAAACCGCCTTCGCGCTGGTTGCGCTCCCACGCTACTTTGATGCCGTCCCAATCGAAGCCGCGGTGCTCGGTGAATGTTGAATCTTCGGCGGCGATGAGCGAGCGCTTCAGATGCACGGAGATTTTTGGGTACGGCACCCATTGATGCCGCAGCTTCGCCTTGGCATCGTCTTCACGCATCAACTCCAGCCGCCCGCGCATGAAGGCCGTTGATGACGGATTGAATTTAATCCAGTACGCGACGTGTACAAAAAACCACAACTGCGCAGCGATCAGCGCCGCGATGGCAAAGAGAATGCCCCGGACCACCCAGCGCATTTGGGTTTAAGGATGAAGGATGAAGGATGAAGGATGAAAACAAGCGTCGCAAACCGCGGTGCGTTTGTTTTCATCCTTCATCCTTCCGCCTTCATGCTTACTTTCCATTCGTCGCCTCGTGCCGCATCATGTCCATCACCGGTGCGGTTTGCGGGCGCACGCCGCGCCAGATAAAGAACGATTCCGCCGCTTGCTCCGCCAGCATGCCCAGCCCGTCGGCAATCCGTGCGCCCCGTGCCTGCGCGAACTGCATGAACGGCGTGGTTTTGCCGTATACCATGTCGTAGGCCAGCGCATCCGCGGCAAACAGCTTCTCGGGCAAGGCGGGCATCGCGCCGCTTAGGCCCGCGGAGGTGGCATTGATCACCAGATCAAACGCGCGCGCGCCCAGCGCGTCGTAACCGCATGCGTCCATGTTGGCGTGCGCCGCAAAACGCGCGCGCAATTCCACCGCCTTTGAGACGGTGCGATTCGCAATGGTGAGCGAGCGTATGCCGCACGCCAGCAACGGCCCCACCACGCCAAATGAAGCACCGCCCGCGCCGAGCAGCAGCAGCCGTTTGTCACGCAGATCGAAATGCAGATTCCGGGAGATGTCGCGCACCAGGCCCACGCCGTCGGTGTTGTCGCCTGCAACCGCGCCGTCAACGAAACTGAGCGTATTCACCACGCCGGCCTGCTGAGCGCTGACACTGCGGCGGGTGGCGAGATCAAAGGCGTCGTGCTTGAACGGCAAGGTGACGTTCAAGCCCTTGCCGCCGTTCGCGCGAAACGCCTGCACGGTCGGCACAAACGCGCCGGTCTCGCTGAGAATCGCCGTATAAACCATATCCTGCGAGGTCTGCCGGGCGAATGCCGCATGGATTCGCGGCGATAGACTGTGTGCAATCGGATTGCCGATGACGGCGTAGGTATCGGTCATGCGCGCATTGTAGTGCAGTACGAGTGCGGTAGCCGGTGGCCGCGCCGCGTACTTACTCGGTTTGCAAGCGGTCAG
>CAMDDY010000145.1 GCA_945893125.1 Bordetella parapertussis | reverse complement strand
CTTCTCCTCAAGCTGAAATTGGGGATACGCTGAAAACAGTCGATGAAGCGGCAGCGGGGAACGGGGAATTGGGAATCAATCTCAAAATACCCATTCGTGTCCCTAGTGCCATCATAGCCCCAACGCAACTATACTGACAGTTCCTCAATGATTGTGCGCGGAACACGTTGCCATGCCGGACATGCTGGTGAAACTCTATGACCTTCCGCCATTGGCGCCCGCGCTGGTGGCGGCTGCGCGGGGCGGCGCCGTGATCCGGCGCGCGCTGAGCGCGGACCGGTTACCGGCGGTGGCGTGGGTGCGCGCACGGTTTCCCTCGTGGGTGGCCGAAACCGAAACCGCGTTCAGCCGCTCGCCCATCACGTGTTTTATCGCGTTGCGCGGGCAGGTGATCGTGGGCTTTGCCTGCCATGATGCGACCCGCCCCAATTTTTTCGGGCCGACGGCGGTGGGCGAAGAACATCGTGGGCTGGGCATCGGCCGGGCGCTGTTGCTGGCCGCGCTGCACGCGCAGCGGGAGCAGGGCTATGCGTATTCGATCATTGGCGGCGTGGGGCCGGCGGCGTATTATGCCAAGACCGTGGGCGCGGTACTGATCGAAGGTTCCACGCCGGGAATTTATGCGAAACGCTCGCCGGGATAATTTACAATAGCGCAGACGACGCGATCCGATGATACATTTCTCCTACCTTCTGAAAACTCTTTATTCGCATTTCACGCGGCTGGCGTGGGATGTGTTGTTGTTGCTGGTGTTGCTGCACGTGGCGGTTTCGTATGTGGTAATGCGCGTATTCGAGACCGGCGAGATCACCGAGGCCATCGCTTTTTGGTACTACTATATTACGACCGTCACCACAGTCGGTTATGGGGACATCGCGCCGAAAACCGCAGGCGGGCGGCTGCTTACCACGCTGTGGATCATGCCGGGCGGTATCATGCTGTTCAGCGTATCGATCGCCAAGTTTCTGAAGTTCATTGCTGACCGTTGGAGAAAACGCATGCGCGGAGAAGCCGATTACTCTCATCTTCAAGACCATATCGTTATCCTTGGCTGGCAGGGCTTGCGCACGCGGCGCATGGTCGAGGAGATCATTGCCGACACCGGTACGGTCAAGCGCGAAATCGTGTTGTGTACTACCAAGGACATCGAAAATCCGATGCCCGATAAAGTGAAATTTGTGCGTGATAAAGAATTGAGCGAGTTAGGGCTTCAAAGACGCGCCGGCTCCGAGGGCGCCGCGGTGATCATCGCTCTGGGCCATGACGACCATGACACGTTAGCGGGTGCTCTCGCCGCCGCATCGCTAAACAAAGTTGGACACATTGTTGCTCATTTTGAACAGCAGTCAGTCGCTGATCTACTCATTGCGCACTGTCCCAGGGCGGAGGCCATGGTTTCGCTTTCCATCGAAATGATGGTGCGTGCCGCGCTGGATCCAGGATCGTCGCGCGTGCATCGTGATTTGCTGTCGGTGGTGGGTGGACAAAACAACTTCAGCATGCGCGTGCCCGCCGACGCGCCGACGCTGCGCTATGGGCAACTATTGCACGCGTTGAAACGTGACCAAAATGCCACTTTGATCGCGGTGGCCGACGATACCGATGGCAGCGGTCTGCGTCCAAACGCCTCCGGCGATGCCGAAGTCACGCCCGGCGATGTGCTTTATTACATCGCGGCGCGGCGGCTCAATCCGGCACAGGTTGAGTGGCGCGCCGCGGTGTAGATCACTGCGGCTCGATACCCGCTGCCTTCACCACTTTTGCCACTTTCGCGATTTCTCCCTTGTAGAAGGCAGCAAATTCCATCGGGCTGGTGGCGGTAATTTCGAGGTGTTGCTGAGAGAGGCGCTCGGCGCTGTCGGGCGTACGCACGGCTTTCACCAGTTCGCCATTGAGTTTGTCGATCACCGCTTTTGGCGTGCCGCCCGTCGTCAGCACGCCCAGCCAGTTGTCCATCACCACGCCTTGTACGCCCGCTTCGGCGAAAGTGGGCACGTCGGGTGCGGTTGCGGAGCGCTTGCCCGAGGCGACCGCCAGCACGCGCAGGCGCCCGGCTTTTACCTGACCCAGCGCGGGCGACAGTCCCAAGAACATGAGCTGCGATTCGTTGGACAGCAGCGCGGTGACCATCTGGCCGCCGCTTTTGTACGGCACATGTACGAATTTCACGCCGGCGTTGATTTGCAGCAGCTCGCTTGCCACATGTTGCGGGCTGCCGTTGCCGATGGTGGCGTAGTTGAGTTGCCGCGGTCGGGCTTTGGCCAGTTTGAGAAATTCCGCCACTGATTTCACCCCCAGTTCCGCGGGGATCAACAGGAACATGGCCTGCGATACCAACTGCGAAACAGGCGCCAGTCCCGTCAACGGATCGAACGGCAGGCTCTTGTAAAAAGCAGGACTGATCGATAGCACGGAAGTCGCCATGATCAGGGTGTGTCCGTCGGGTGCCGCCTTAGCCACCAGGTCGGCGCCGATGTTGCCGGTGGCGCCGGGGCGATTGTCCACGATCACCGGCTGCCCCATTTGCTCGTAGAGCTTGGGGCCGATGATGCGCGCCAGTATGTCGGGCGTACCGCCGGTGGCGGCGCCTACCACCATGCGCAGCGGGCGCGACGGATAATTTTGCGCATCGGCGGCGCCGGCTGCAAGCGGCAGCAGCGCGGCAACGGTTAGTGAAAAGTTTTTGAAGGGTTGCATGTTTCCAGGGTTTTCCGTGGCGTTAAATCTTTAAACGCGGCTGCACTACAGCCAGCGCCTCACCCGCGAACAGTAAGCATCATAAGCCGCGCCGAATAATTGAGCCAATGCGCGTTCTTCCGGGATGATCTGAAAGCGGTGGGTGTAGCAGACAAACAACGCCGCCGGCGCGACGTTGATCCCATTTCCGAGCCACACGGCGAGCGCCGCAAGCAGCAGCAGATCCGCGAGGTAGATCGGATTGCGGGAAATCGCGAATACACCGGTGGTGATGAGGCTGGTCGCGCGTGACGGCCTCAACGGATTGATGGTGGTTTTTGCGGCGATGAATTGACCTGCGGCCGTTGCCATTAACAGCAGGCCGATGGTGAGTAATACCAGCGCAATCGGTAGTTGAAGATCCGATTTGAACTTGCCGAATTCCAGTGTTTCACTCACCGCCCACATCAGCAGGCCCATAACGACTGCAACGACAGGCGGTGGGATTAGTGGGTTCATTCGCGACCATTCAGTGCGACGCTATGTGTCAGCGTCGTTCGCCAACCATCTACTTTTTTGGAATAACGTCCGGATTCAGCAATTTCACCGGCTCGCCCGCCGCGAACGCCGCCGCCTGCTCGAACGCTTCGCCGAAATACGCGCCGTAGGTGCCCGGTTCCAGCCACGCGCTGTGCGGCGTGCAGATGGCATTGGGCATTTTGAGCAGCGGATGGTCGCCGTTTTGCACCGGTTCGTTTTCGTAAACGTCGGTGGCGGCGAAGCCAGGGCGGCCTTTGTTTAGCGCGTCCACCAGCACGCCGGGCGCGAACAGTTCGGCGCGCGCGGTGTTGACGATCAGCGCGGTGGGTTTCATGTGCGCGAGATCGGCGGCGGTGATGATGCCGCGCGTCGCTTCGCTCATGCGCAGGTTGACGCTTAACACATCGGATTGCTCGAAGAACGCTTGCTTGGACGTTGCGGCTTCGTAGCCCAGCGCTTTGGCGCGTGCCGCAGTGGCGTCGCGTGCGTAACACAGTACGTGCATGCCGAAGGCGGCACCCGCGGCTGCAACCGGTTCGCCGATTTTGCCCAGACCGTAAACGCCGAGGGTTTTGCCGCGCAGACTGATACTAAACCAGTCGCGCCATTTGCCTTGCTTCATCAGCGCGGCGTCTTCGGCGATGCGCCGTACCGAGGCGAAGATCAGCGCCCAGGTCTGTTCAGCGACGGTGTAGGGCGAGGCGTGCGAGCCGGCGCACACGGCGATGCCGTGATCGGTGCAGGCGTTCAGATCAACGCTATGCGCGCTGCGGCCGGTCTGCGCGATGAGTTTGAGTTTCGGCAGTTGTTCGATCAGCGCGCGGGTGAAGGCGGTGCGCTCGCGCACGGCGACGATGATTTCGGCGTCGCGCAGTTTTTCAACCAGGGTTTCAAACGAGGGCGCGACATCGCGCAGTATCGTTACGTCGTGCCCGGCCAGTGTGCCGTAGCATTCCAGCCGGGATACGAGTCCGTGGTAGTCGTCGGGGATGGTTATTTTCATGATGGGTGCAAGTTTAGCATGCACCCATCAGTCGCCCGGTGGCCCGGTGCGTTAGCGGTGATACCCGCCGCCGTGATGATGGCCGCCACCGTAACCGTAGCCGATGGGATAGACCACGCATCCGGAAAGCACTGCCGCGATGGTGATGGCAACAATCAGTTTGATAGCTTTCATGGTGCGTCCTCCTGGTTAAATGTGGAAATCCACACCTCCAATAACGGGCGACGGGCGCGGCTGACGACGCCCGCGGCGTAACAGATATCGTGCATGTGTAAGCAAGTGTTTCGGGTAATTCGCGGGTAGACCGCGCGGTGTGTCAAAATCGCGTTTCAAATCAATCAGGAGGGTGTGGTAATGGAACTCGGACTCAAGGGCAAGGTGGTGGCGGTTACCGGCGGCAGCGAAGGCATAGGACGCGCCACCGTGCAGCGCTTTGTGGCGGAGGGCGCCAAGGTGGCGTTTTGCGCGCGGCGTCAGGAGGTGCTCGACCAGTTGGCGGCTGAAATGCGTGCAGCGGGCGGCGATGTGATGTGCATGACCGCCGACGCCAGCAAGCCCGGCGAACTGGAGGCTTTCATTGAGGCCACCGTGAAACACTTTGGCCGCATCGACGTGGTGGTCAACAACGCGGGCGGATCGGGGCAATCTGCGTTTGCCGGCGTACTCGATGAAGAATGGCAGAACGATATGAACATCAAAGTATTCGGACAGATACGCACCGCGCGCGTGGCGATTCCGTATATGAAAAAACAGGGCGGCGGACGCATCATCAATCTGAACATGGTGGGCGCCAAGCAGCCGGGCGCGGCGATGTTTCCGACCACGGTGAGCCGCGCGGCGGGGCTGGCGCTGACCAAGGGCTTATCCAAGGAAGTCGCGGCGGATAATATTCTGGTGAACGCGGTGGCCGTCGGCAAAATAAAATCCGCAGGCCAGGCACGCGGCGCCGCGCGCAACAAAATCACGGTTGAAGAACACTACGCGCGCAACAGCAAGTCGATCCCGATGGGCCGCATGGGCGAAGCGGAAGAAGTCGCCAACACCATCGCGTTTCTCGCGTCGGATGCGGCGAGTTACATTACGGGGACTTGTATACATGTGGATGGCGGGGTGTCGGGTGTGTTGTAAGTATTTGTTTTAAAACGATATTTTATGTAACGAAAAATCCTTCATCGTCATTCCCGCCTGCGCGGGAACGACGGGGTTTTTATTGCAGCGGCAACACGGAGGCCGCATCATGATGAAAAGTTTTCGATCCAACCGAATCGCCTGCGCATTCACCCTGATGATTGCCGGCACCGCAATCGCACAAGCTGCGGAGCGTTACCCCACCAAACCGGTACGCATGGTCATCCCCTACGCCGCCGGTGGCCCGCCCGATGCGGTCGCGCGCATCATCGCCGACAAGGTGACTGCGGGTTGGGGACAAAACTTTGTCTTCGACAATCGCGGCGGCGGTGGCGGCGTGATCGGCGCGGCGATCGTGGCCAAGGCGCCGCCCGACGGCTACACCGTGTTGCTGCACACGGCGGCGTATGCCGGCCTGCCGTATTTTTACAAACAACTGCCGTACGATCCGGTGCGCGACCTGATTCCGGTGACGCTGGTGGCGAAGAATGTCGGTTATGCGCTGCTGGTCAACCCCCGGCTACCGGCGAAATCGATGAAGGAGTTGATCGCGCTGGCGCAGGCCAACCCCGGCAAATTCAATTTCGGTTCGCCGGGTGTCGGCAGTGTCGGACATCTGGCGGCTGAACTTTTTTTGAGCGCCGCCAAAATCAAAATGACGCACGTGCCCTACACCGGCATTCCGGCGATGATCACCGATATTATCAGTGGCCAAATCGATGTCGGGTTTCCGGCGGCCATCGCGGCGACGGGGCTGATCGGCACCGGACGCCTGCAGGTGCTCGGCATCACCGGCGAAAAACGCTGGGAGAAATTACCCACCGTACCCACGCTCGACGAAGCGGGCCTTAAGGGTTTCAAATTCGTCAGTTGGTACGGGCTGTGGTTTCCGGCGGGCACGCCGCCCGCCATCGTGCAGCGCATGCGCGACGACGTGGCGGCGGCGATGAAAGACCCGTCGGTGCGGCGGCGACTGGATGAGCAGGGGCTGGATGGCATCGGCTCCACGCCGCAGGAACTCGCGCGCACGGTGAATGACGAAATGGCGATGAACAAGGAACTGACGGCGCGCATTGGGATTGTGCCGCAGTAGCGTAGTAGCGTAGCCCGGATGCAGCGCAGCGAAATCCGGGGTTCAGCGCTAGCCAGCGGCCCTGCAATACGCTGCGCTCCGTGCAGGCTACGTGTTGACTACGATAGCGATCAGCAGTTCCGGTTATCCACCGCGATCGTCGCGCTGTAGCGCGTATACGGCTTGCCGCCCATGCGCGACAGCGGCAGCCACCACAGCGCCAGTGCGTCGCGGCGGCTGTCGATGTTGACGTGGCGGCGCGCGAGGCTGCAACGTTCGAGTGCGATGTTGGCGTGCCGCACGCTGCGTGCCCATTGCGGAATCCATTCGGTCTGCGACTGGATGCACTGCTGATATTCATCGCCCTTCAACCCCGGGCCGCATTGGCCGCGATCCGGGTGCGCCAGCCACACCACGTTTTGCCGCGTGTCGATGCTGGCGCGCGCCAGTACGCCGCCGTCGGTGTCGAGAAATTCAATTTGCCCGTTGCGCATTTGATTGATCACGCCGGTGTCCACGCGGTACGCCAGCTGCACGGTCAGCGTGGCGTGCGTGGTGGCATGCCAATAGCCATAGGCGTACGCCGCGGCGTAAAGCGCCACGGCGACCGTGCTAACGATAGCGGTTAAGTGTGCTGCTTTCAGTGCTTGCTTTCCCTGCGCACGCCGTCCAGTTCGGCTGGGCGCATATTGGTAAGTTATTGTTTTTATGTATCTTTTAAGATGTTAGGGCACGAATCTTGTCAGGCGTGAAGGGTAGATCGCGGGCGCGTTTGCCGGTGGCGTTGGCAATCGCATTGGCGATGGCCGCGACCGTGGGGCCTTGCGAGCCTTCGCCCACGCCGAGCGAGCGTTCGTTCGGCATGTTGATGATATGCACTTCCACGGCGGGCACGTCATTAAAGGTGAAGATCGGGTAATCCGCCCACGAGCGCGTGGTGATGCGCTGGCGGTCGAATTTCACTTGTTCTTTCAGCGTCCAACTTGCTGATTGAATAATGCCGCCTTCGATTTGATTGATGATGCCGTCGGGATTGACCGCGAGGCCTGCATCCACCGTGGATACCACGCGCGTGACTTTCACGTTGCCGTTGCGATCCACGGTGACATCGGCGACTACCGCGCAGTAGGCCGCGAGGTTTTTGTATTGCGCAAAGGCGATGCCTCTTCCAGACGAACCATTGCCTTTGCTGTTGGGTTTCCAGTTTGATTTCTGCGCGGCCAGTTCGATCACCGCGCGGGCGCGCGGGTTTTTCATGTGGCGCAAACGAAACTCCACCGGATCAACACCCGCTGCCAGCGCGGCTTCATCGATAAACGATTCCAGCGCGAACACATTCGAGTACGCGCCCAGCGTGCGCAGCGCCGAGGTGCGCACCGGCATGTCCGTCAAGTAATGCAGCAAAATATTCTGCCGTGGAAAATCATACAGCGGCACCGCGTTGCGATCCGCCGCACCCGAAGGTTGTGGCGAATTGTTGGGTACGGCAGCGGGCACGGGATCGGCCAGATGCCAGCCGCCAAGCACAAAGCTGCCCGCCGGGTTGCTGGTCGGGCGCGTCGAATGCGGATGGCTCCAGGTTTCGTGCTGCCAGTTGACGATGTGGCCCGAATCGTCGAGATGCGCCTGCATTTTCATCACCATCGCCGAGCCGTACGGTTCCCAGCCGAATTCATCTTCGCGCATCCATTGCAATTTCACCGGACGACCATTGGTGGCGCGCGCGAGCAGGGCAGCGTCGCAGGCCACGTCGTCCGCGCCGTTGTGGCCGTAGCAGCCCGAGCCTTCGACGTGGGTGCAGGTGACATTCGCGATGGGGGTCTTCAACGCCTTGGCAAGATCGGTGCGCAGCGGGAAGACGCCCTGACTGTGTGTCCACACGGTGTATTTGCCGTCTTTCAATTGCGCGACAGCGCACGATGGGCCGATGGAGCCGTGCGCCTGAAACGGGCGCGTGTATTCGGCTTCGACGGAAGTGACTTTGCCGCCAGTGGTATTCGCGTTGGTGGGCGTCACGGTCTTGATGACGGAATCGCGCGAGGGCATTTTCTTTAGATGCTCGTACAGTGCCGCCCCGCTCGGTGGCAGATCAGGTGTTTCGTTCCACTTGGCCGAAGTGCGGAGTAACGCCGCGGCCTTGATCGCCTGCTCTTCGCGCGCCGCTGCAACGGCAATGAAATTGCCGTCGCGCATCACGGCGACCACGCCGGGCATCGCCTTGGCGGCGGCTTCATCTAGCGAAACCAGTTGCGCGCGATATGACGGTGGACGCACCACGCGCCCAAACAGCATGCCGGGCAGACGCATATCCTGCACGAACGCAGCGCCCCCGGTCACCTTAGCCGGCAGGTCGCGGCGCGGCACGCTTTTGCCGATGACTTTATGTTGCGATGCCGGTTTGGGTTTGGCCGCGGCGGTGGCTTCACGCTTGAGGTTCAAATCCTTGGCGAGATCCCAGTACGTAAGCCGCGTGGGGCTCGCGCTGATCGCGCCATCGGCAACAGTGAGTTTGTCTACCGCGATATTCAACTTTTGCGCGGCGGCGGCAAGCAGCATGCCGCGCACCTCGGCGCAGGCAAAGCGCAGCGCGGTGCCGCTGCCCTCCACCGACAGGCTGCCGGCGGTCATGCCTTCGTTGGGCGTGCGCGCGGTGTCGGCGGACACCATGTCGATGCGTTCATACGTGACATCGAGTTCGTCGGCGGCGATCTGCGCCAGCGCGGTCAAAATGCCCTGACCGATTTCACACTTGCCGGTGTGGACGGTGACTCTGCCGTTGGCGTTGATGCGGATCCAGCCGTCGAGCATGCGGTTGTTGTTAAGTCCTCCGGGCAATGGCGCGCGCGTCTGCTGCGCGATTGCCGCCGGGCCGGCAAGACTGAATGAGGCGACGATGACGCCGCTTTGTTTGAGGAATTTGCGGCGGGAGAGTGTGGTGGTTGTCATGATTACGCCCCCTTCGTAGCGTTGGCCGCACGTTGCACCGCACGCACGATACGATTGTGCGATCCGCAACGGCACAGATTGCCGGCGAGCGCGGTTTTGATTTGTGCCTCGGTGGGCTTCGGGTTGGCATCAAGCAAGGCCTTGGCCGACATGATCATGCCGCTGGTGCAATAGCCACACTGCGCCGCCTGCTCGTCGAGAAACGCTTTTTGCAGCGGATGTAATTTGTCGAGCGTGCCGATGCCTTCGAGCGTGGTGACGTTCTTGCCCGCGCTGGCTGAACACGGTGTCACGCAGGAGCGCGCGGCCTTGCCGTCGATCATCACGGTGCAGGCGCCGCATTGCGCGAGGCCGCAGCCGTATTTGGGGGCGTTCAATTCAAAATCATTGCGCAGCACATACAGCAACGGTGTGTCGGCTTCGACATTGACCGTGCGTGCCGCGCCGTTTACGCGCAAATTAAAGTCAGGCATGTTGTAGACTCCTTCTGGCCGCCGAGTGGCGGAATGCGGATAATATAGTCCAACTTCTGATTTGCAGAAACACTGCGTCGCGCAAATTCCCTTGATAAAGACGAAATATTGCCTATTCCTGCTATGGTTGCCGATAGCCGTGCCAGCAGGTGCGCAGTCCTGGCCGCAGCGTCCGCTGCGGCTGATCGTTCCCAATGCACCGGGCGGCGGCTCCGACATCGTGGCGCGGGTTTTCGCCGAGCGCCTGACGCCCGCGCTGGGGCAGCAGATCGTGGTGGAAAACCGCGCCGGCGCGGGTGGACGGCAGGCGGCGGAGTTCGTGGCGAAATCCGCCGCGGATGGATATACCTTGCTGCTCGGCACCGGCGCCACGCTGATCACCGCGCGCGCACTCTACGGTCGATCCGGTTTCGACCCGGAGAAAAGTTTCGCGCCGGTGGCGCTGCTGGCGAACACGGCGTATCTGTTGGTGGTGCATCCCTCGGTGCCGGCGACGGATGCGCGGCAATTGATAGCGCTGGCCAAAGCGCGTCCGGGCGTGCTTAACTATGCGTCCGCCGGCGGCGGCAGTCCGTCGCACCTAGCAACCGAACTGTTCAATTCGATGGCGGGCACGCGTTTGACGCATAT
>CAMDDY010000144.1 GCA_945893125.1 Bordetella parapertussis | reverse complement strand
CGGTTACTCTGTTAATTCGCACCGCTATAAAAGAGCGGCTTGAACAGCTCGTGTAGTTTGGACTGACAAGCCCAACCGCTTCGGTATGGCAGCCACAACCGTTGGGGTTCGCTGCGCTCACCGCCAACCTACAATTCACCCGTGAATGCGTAACGCTTCGCGCCCGCCCTAGTCCGCCGTCAACCCCGCCACCTTCGCCACCTTGGCAATCCGATCATAGTCGGCGCGGATAAAGCGCGCGAATTCCTCCGGTGTGGTGGGTGAGGCTTCCGCGCCCTGATGTAAAAACTGCTCCTTCACGTCCGCCGCGCTCAGCACCTTGACGATGGCGGCGTTGAGCTTGGTGATGATCGCTGGCGGCGTGCCTTTGGGCACCACCACGCCGGCCCAGCTTGTGGAGTAATAGCCCGGCACCCCGGCCTCGGCGGCGGTGGGCACATCGGGCACTTGCGGCGCGCGCTTGTCGGCGCCGACCGCCAGCGCCCGCAAGCGCCCCGCACGCACGTGGGGCAGCGGCGCGCCGATGGGCGCGAAGGTCCACTGTGATTCGTTGGACACCACCGAGATGATTGATGCGCCCGCGCTTTTGTACGGCACGTGCAGGGAGCGCACGCCGGCCATCGTCGTCAACAACACGCCCGCCAGATGGCCGCCGGAGCCGACGCCGGGTGATGCCATCGCGAGTTTGTCGGGATTGGCTTTCATCAGCGCGATCAAATCGCGCAGGCTGGTGGCCGCCACCGACAGATGCACCGCCAGCAGATTTTGCCCGTTGTCGGTCAGCGACACCGGCAGCAAATCTTTCAGTGCGTCGTAGGGCATTTTTTTGTAAACATGCGGCGCGACCGCCAGCCCCGGCAAATTGCCGCGCGCGATGGTGTAGCCGTCGGGCGCGGATTTCGCCGCGATGTCGATGCCGAGCATGCCGCCCGCGCCGGGGCGACTGTCCACCACCACTTGTTGCCCGAGCACCTCGCCCAGTTTTTGCGCGAGGATGCGGGTAAAAATATCGGCGTTGGAGCCGGGGCCGTTGGGGAGGATGTAGCGGATCGGGCGGTTGGGGTAATCGCGCGCGGGGTCGGTGGTCGCGGCAAACCCGGGCAGCGTGGCGACGGCAAACAACGTCACTACACGAAATGAATGTAAGTGTATGTTTATATTTAACATTTTTCCTCTATTCAATTGACGCCACCGATGAGCCGCGAACAAGGTAGCGTGCGCTGTGCGCACGATTTGTGAACGAGTCGTGCGCACAGCGCGCGCTACAACACCTCCGGTCTTGCGCTCGTTGAAAACGGGGCGAATGCTGAATAGTCACCCCATTTTTTACCAATTTCTTGCACGTCACTCAGGACTTGTTCAACCCATACGCCTCCGCCAGCAACTCGTACGAGCGCATACGCGGCGCGGCGTCATACGTCCACGTCACAATCACTAATTCATCAAGATCGAGCCGTTTCGCGAGTTCATCCAGTCGCGTCTTCACCTGCTCGGCCGTGCCCACGACGGCGTGGCGCAACAGCTTTTGCGAAAACGCTGCTTCGTGCGGCGTTAACGCGCGCGCGGCCGCTTCTTCCGGCGAGGCCAGCGGCTGGCGTATGCCGGACTCGCGTTCGATCAACGCGCGCTCGCGCGGCTTGAATTGATACAGCGCCTCGGCTTCCGTGTCGGCCGCGAGCGCAAACACGCAGATCGTGCATTGCGGCTTGGGGTGCAATTCGCTGGGGCGAAAATTTTTGCGATACAGTTCCAACGCCTTGTCCACGTCAAAACCGTAGCTGAAAAAATACGCGAATGCATAGGGCATGCCGAAATACCCCGCGAGTTGCGCGCCGTAATCCGAGCTGCCGAGGATCCACATTTCCGGAAACGTATTGCCCGTCGGATGCGCCACCACGCGCCTGAACGGATGGTCGTCGGGCAGCGGCGTGCCGGTTACCCAGTGCTGCAACTCCTGCACCTGCTGCGGAAACATATCATGCACGTTTTGCGGATTCGGGTTCAGCGCGTGCGAGGTGAGTTGATCCGATCCGGGCGCGCGCCCCACGCCCAGATCAATGCGCCCCGGCGCGATCGCCTCCAGCACGCGAAATTGTTCCGCTACCTTGAACGATGAATAGTGCGGCAGCATCACGCCGGCGCTGCCGATGCGGATGCGCGGCGTGGTGGCCGCTATCGCCGCCATCAGCACTTCGGGCGCGGTGCCGACGATATTGCCGGAGTTGTGATGTTCCGAAAGCCAATAACGATGGTAACCGAGCGCATCGCAATGTTTCGCGAACGCCAGCGTTTCACGTATCGCCACGTCTTGCGTTTTGCCTTTGGCGGCGGTGGATTGATCGAGTACGGACAACTTCATGGGGCGCCTGCTTTCGTTGGATACGTTATGGTTGACCGCTTAAACCGCCGCGTGACGTCCCGGCTCCACCGAGAGTTTCATGCCGACCGCCTTCAACACGGCAAGCAGCGTTTTGAGCGTCGGATTCCCCTTGGCCGATAGCGTGCGATAAAGTGATTCACGGCTGATTCCGGCCTCTGCGGCAACTGCTCCGAGACCGCCGTACGCTTCCGCAACGGTGCGCAGCGCCAGCAGACCGGCGGCACGGTCATCGGGGTTGTCCAGTGACTCCATCGCGGCTTTCAGATATTCAACAGCCAATTCGCGATCCGCGCGAAGTTCGGCCACTTCGCGATCACGGTGAGATACCGATGCTTTCGGTTTCTTGCTCATCTTTGCCTCCGTTTCCAATCTGCCCAATAAACTTTCGCGGTTTTGATATCGGCAGGTTGTGATTTCTTGCTGCCTCCGCAGAGCAGAATCACGACCGTCCCACCGTGGCGACCAAAATACACTCGGTAACCGGCGCCGAGATGCTCTCGCAATTCCTGCACCCCTTCGCCTACCGGATAACAGTCGCCGAAATTTCCGGCTTCCAAACGTTTCAGGCGGACCCGTATCTTGGCCTGCGCCTGCTTGTCTCGTAGCGACTGAAGCCAAGCGGTCAACGGTTCTTTGCCATCCTCGGCTTGATATCGGTACACTTCCATCATTTGAATATTGTAGCTTATAAGCTACCTCGAGACAAGGGCTGGCACTGGATTGACTGAAACTGTCACAGCCGGAGATACTCGCTGTCACGTTGTCGGATTTCCGCTTCGCACTACGCGATGGAGCACACCACCGGCACAGGGGGCATGATGCACGCATCACAACTCGCCGGATGGCTCATCGTCGCGGACATCGCATTGTGCGCTACCGCTATCGCCCAATCCGCTTCGACCAGCTCAGGACAGGCCTACCCCAACAAACCCGTGCGCATCGTCACCTCCGCGCCGGGCGGTGGCGTGGACTTCACCGCGCGCCTGCTGGCGCAGGGACTCACCGCGGGCCTCGGCCAGCAATTTGTCGTCGATAACCGCGGCGGCAATCAAATCTCGTCAGTGACAGTGGCCAACGCGGTATCCGACGGCTACACCGTGCTGGTGCAAAACAACACGCTGTGGATCGCGCCGCTGTTCGAGAAGACGGCTTACGCCATGACGCAGTTCGTGCCGGTGGTGCTGGCGTCGCGCTCACTCAACGTGCTGGTGGTGCATCCCTCGCTGCCGGTGCATTCGGTCAAGGATTTGATTGCGCTGGCCAAGGCCAAGCCCGGCGAGATCAACTATGCCTCGGGCCTGGTGGGGTCGGCCAATTTTCTCGCGGCGGAATTGTTTAAGCACATGGCGGGCCTTAACATGGTGCGCATCAGCTACAAGGGCGGCGGCCCCGCGCTCACCGATGTGCTTGCGGGGCAAGTGAAAATCATGTTCGCCACCACCGGCAGCGTGATGCCGCATGTCAAATCCACGCGGCTGCGCGCGCTAGCGGTGACCAGCGCCGAACCCACGCCCCTGGTGCCGGGCCTGCCGGCGGTCGCGGCCACCCTGCCGGGTTATGAGTCGCTGACGTTCTGCGGCCTTCTGGTTCCGGCGAAAACATCGCCCGCCATCATCGCGCGGCTGAATGAGGTGTCGCGCAAATACCTTGATTCAGCCGAAGCCAAAGAACGTTTTTTACTCTCCGGCGTTGAGGCCGTCAGCAGCACACCGCAAGCGTTCGATGCCGCCATCAAGGCCGACACCGCGCGCATGCAAAAAGTTATTCAGGCAGCCGGACTGCGGCTGGAGTAAATTTGTCCGCTCGACAATCGTACTGACACCCAACAACCCTAAAGGAATCACCACCATGACCCGAATCCCCCTGATCGCCGCCAAATCCGATGTGCCCGCCGAGCACCACGCCGTGGTGGATCACGTGATAAAAGTTTTTGGCGGCATACGCGGCCCCGCCAGCGTATTGCTTCACAGCCCGGTGATGGCCGACGCCGTGTTCAACCTGGGTGATTATTTTCGCGGCCAGTCCATCGTCGAACCGCGAGCGCGTTCGATCGGCATCCTGATCGCGGCGCGCGAACGTCAAGGCGCCTACGTGTGGGGCGCGCAGGTCAATGCCGCGCGCCGCAACGGCGTGCCCGAAGACGTCATCGATCTGGTGCGCAGCCGCGCCGCGCCATCACGTTATCCTGCCGGCGACCGCGAGATCGTGGTCTATGTCGAACAATTGATGCGCACCAACCGCATCGAGCAAGCCACCTTCGACGCGCTCAAGGCCGGGCACGGCGCGCAATGGCTGGTGGAACTGACCACCGTCGTCAACTATTACGGCATGTTGTGCGGCATCACCAGCGCGCTGGAAGTGCCGTCCGCCGAAGGTTACGATCCGCTGCCGAAGTAAGGAGAACCGCATGACCGCAGTAAACACGATACGAATCGTCAGCCCCATCGGCCAGCGCGCGGTTGAGCGTATGGCGTTGGCGCGCCGGCTCGACACACTCAACGGAAAATCGATAGGCTTTATCGACAACATCAAGCCCAACGCGGGCTTGTTTATCCAGCACATCGAAGCCATGATACGCGCCGATTACCCCGGCGTGCAGACGCACACGGTGCGTAAAAACTTCACCTCCAGCAAACTGATCGCCAACGAACTCGAAGGCAAGGTCGATGCGTTGGTCAACGCGTGGGGAGATTGAGGGGGTTGCACGTCGTGGTGTATCCACGACTCGGTGTATCTCGAAAAGCGCGGCGTTCCCACCTCGACGGTGGTTTCAACCGCGTTTCTCACCCATGGTCATCTGGCCGCGAAGAATCTGCAACTCGATGCGTTGCCGCTGCTGGTGGTGCCGCATCCGCTGAATGATCTGACGCCGGACGAGGTGCGCGATCTTGCCCGCGCGGCGTATCCGGTGGTGATCGAGCAACTTACCGGGCAAGGCAAGCAGGCGCCGCATACCCAGGTGGAGTACGTGCATCCGGCATCGCGCAACAAGGTGACGGCATGAACGCGCCGCTGAATACGTTGGTGACCGACGCACCGGTTTTTGAACTCGAAGATTCATGGGAAGCCATCAACGACTGGTTTCTCAGGAATGATCTCACCGATGGCCTGCCCATCGTGCCGCCCACCGAAGCGCGCGTGGCATTGATGACGGCCTATGTCGAAAGCGAGTTGGGATACAAATCCGGTGACGTGATCGGCACGCTCGCGCCCAAAAATGGTTTGGCAACCGTGGAAAAAATCGCCGCCAACGCGGTGATGGCCGGCGGCAAACCCGAATACATGCCGGTGCTGATGGCCTGCGTGCAAGGGGTCGCCGATGCGAAATTCAATCTCGACGCGGTGCAAACCTCCACGCACAACACCTCGCCGCTGCCCATCGTCAACGGCCCGGTGTGTAAAGCCATCGATCTGAATTGCGGCTACAACTTTACCGGCAGCCGCTGGCAGGCCACCAGCACCATCGGCCGCGCGTTGCAGTTGTGCATGATCAACATCGGCGGCACGCCGGGTTCAATCAACATCCACACGCAGGGGCACATCGCGCGTTTCGAACATTGCATCGCGGAAAACGAAGCCGAAAATCCGTGGCAGCCGCTGCACGTCGAGCGTGGTTTCGCGGCGGATACCAGCACGGTGACGCTGATCCCCGCCTGCCCCGCCGCGATGATCGACGACAACGGCGGCAGCCAGACCGCGCAGGATTTGTTGCGCACGCTGGCGTCGTCGATTGCGTACGTGGGCAACCGCAACACCAACGGCGAAGGCCAGCCGCTGCTGATTTTGTGTCCGCAGCACGCGCGCCTGCTCGCCAACGGCGGTTACAGCAAAGCGGACGTGAAACGCCATATCTGGGAGCACGCGCGCATTCCGTTCAAGAGCATTCCGCGCGGCAATCTCACCAGCTTCAGCAAGAAATTGCTGGCGTTATTCGACAAGGGCAATCCCGGTTTCGATGTGCCAGGTGTACCAATAGCCGACAAGCCCGAAGACATCGTGATCGTAGTGATGGGCGGCACCGGCACGCACAGCCTGTCGGTGCAAACGCGGCTGGCGTCGGAAAATGTCACGGTTCCTATCCTTTGCAAAGATGGGACGCCGTGGCAACCATCACCGTAAGTAATTGTTTTTAAACTATTATTTATACACCATGCGATACCCAATGCGATACCTCATGTCTCGAACAACTCTCCCCACCGTCGTTCCCGCGCAGGCGAGAACCCATAACACACGCGCCTTGGGCAATATGGCATGGGTTCCCGGGTTGCTCGCGATCACGATCTCATTGACGGCAATGGTCGTGCCCTCGCCCGCCACCGCACAAAAACCCGAATACCCGAACCGCCCCATCCGCATGATCGTCGGCTTCGCGCCCGGCGGCAGCACCGATCTCGTTGCGCGGCTGGTGGGTGCAAAACTGTCCGAACGCGTGGGTCAGCAAGTGGTGATCGACAATCGTCCGGGCGCCAGCGGCATTATCGCCGCCGAACTGGTGTCGAAATCGCAGCCCGATGGTTACACGCTGCTCACGTCGGGATCGTCGATCAGCATCGTCGGCAATCTCTACAAGGGTGTTACGTTCGACGTGCAGCGCGATCTCGAACCGCTCGCGCTGGTGGCGACATCGCCTTACCTGATGGTGGCGCATCCGTCGCTGGGGGTAAAAACCGTGCAGGAATTTATCGCCTATGCCAAGCCGCGTCCCGGCAAAATTTCCTGGGGCGCGTCGGCGCCGGGCGCGGTTCAGCATCTATCGGGCGAGATGTTCAAACGCCTTGCCGGCATCGACATGGTTTTCATACCGTACAAAGGCACCGGCCCGATGCTGCCGGATATTTTGGGCGGACGCCTGCAAGTGGTATTCGACAATGTGCTGGTGCTCACGCAGCACATCAAGACCGGCGCGCTCACCGGGCTTGCTGTCACCACCGCCAAGCGCACGCCTTTGCTGCCGGATTTGCCGTCCATCGCCGAATCCGGATTCCCCGGTTTCGATACCAGCGGCTGGTTCAGCATGTATGTCGCGCCGAAAACGCCGCAAGCCATCGTCAAAAAACTCAACGCGGAAATACTCGCGCTGCTGGGCACCGCCGATATGCGCGAACGCCTGCTTGCGTTAGGCGCGACACCGCTGCCGGGAACGCCGGACGATTTGCGCCGCCAGCTAGCACGTGAGGTGCCGGCCTGGCGCAAGGTGATTGTGGATGCGGGGCTGAAGGCGGAGTAAATTGAAATAGTGCGCGACTTTTTTAGTAGAGGAAAAACGATGTTGAAAATGAATGCCTTAACAACGTTAGTCATGCTGGAAATTTGTGTCATCGCTTCCGCCCAAGCCCAAGTCGCCGCCTACCCCGCCAAACCCATCCGCATCATCTGTCCCGCCGCGCCCGGCGGCATTTCTGATTTGTTGAGCCGCATCGCCGCGCAGCAACTCACGCCGCTGTATAACCAGCAGGTGATCGTGGAAAACCGCCCCGGCTCCGGCGGGCATCTCGCGGGCGATCTGGTCGCCAAGGCCGCGCCCGACGGCTACACGCTGATACAAGCCACCATCGGCCACAACGCCGCCTACGCGATGTATGCGAAGCTCACTTACGATCCGGGCCGCGACCTGCAACCCATCGTGTTGCTCGGCGAATCACAAGGCGTGCTGGTGGTACACCCTTCCGTGCCGGTCAAGACCGTCAAGGAATTCGTCGCGCTCGCCAAGGCACGCCCCGGCGAACTCAACTACGGCTCCGCCGGCGCGGGCACGGCCATACACATGGCGGCGGAGTTGTTCAAATGGGTGGCCAACGTCAACCTCGCGCATATCCCCTACAAAGGCAGCGCGCCAGCGATGATTGATTTGATCGGCGGCAACATCCAGGTGATGTTCGAAAACGTCGCCTCCGCGACGCCGTATGTGAAAAGCACCAAGGTTCGCGCGCTCGGCGTCACCGGGCGCAGTCGCGCATCGAATCTGCCGGACATCGCGCCCATTGCCGAGTCAGGACTGCCGGATTATGAAGCCGTGCCGTACTACACGCTGTCAACCTCAAGCAAAGTGCCCGGCGATATCGTACGCAAACTCGCCGCCGACGTAGATACGTTCGTGAAAGCGCCGAACCTGCAACAGCGCTGGAGCGAATTGGGTATCACGCCGCTGGGTGGCACGGCCGAGGCTGCGGTCAAGCGTAACGCGATGGAGACGGCGAAGTGGAGCAAGGTGATTAAGGCGGCGGGGATACGCGTGGATTAACCTCTCGCAAGCCGTTGTAGGTTGGGCTGAGCCTGCGAAGCCCAACGCATCCGCTCGTGCCAGTGCAGCAAGCGTGGCAATTTTCCGGCACCATGGTGTTGGGCTTCGCAGGCTCAGCGCCAACCTACGGTGTTTACTTTAATTCCGGCAACGGCGGCGGCACGCCACCCGCCAAAGGCTGCTGTGCTACGTTAAGCACCATCGCCAGCATAGTGTAATAGCCCGTCAGTGCAATCAACTCCACCACCGCGCGCTCGCCAAACAGGTCGAATACGGCTTTGAACGTGGGGTCGCTAATGCCCTTGGTCTGGTGCAGCTCCATGCAGAACTGGTAGATGGCGGCTTCGTCGTCCTGCATGTTGGCGGGGTGCCGGCCGTGCGCGAGGTCTTCGGCCACCGCCGGATTCAGCCCGGCTTTTAACGCCAGCGGATGGTGCGCCATCCACTCGACGTTGGCATTCCATTGGCGCGCGGTGATGCAGATGGCGAATTCATTCAGCCGCGCTGGCAACGCGCTGCTGTAACGCAGATACGCGCCGACCTTTTGCGTATAGCTCAACAGTTCGGGGCTGCGCAACAGCACGATGTTCGGGCCGGAGCCGCTCATCTTGCCGCGCGGGCCGCTGGCGAGTTCACGCGCGGCTTTGACTTGCGCTTCGGTCATTTCGCTTTCGGGCAGTGGCGCGAAGCGGGGTTTGCCGGTATTGGTGGCAGCGTTCATGTTGTTCCTTCCTGTCGTTGATAAGGTTAGGGGAGTGGTTAACGTTGAGCCGTCATCATTTCAATATCGCCAACGGCGGCGCGGCGCCGCCGGGCAACGGCTGCTGCGCGACATTCAGCACCATCGCCAGCATGGTGTAGTAGCCGGTCACGGCAATCAAGTCGATCACGCCGCGTTCGCCGAATTTGTCCGCCATGGCTTTAAAGGTGGCATCGCTGACGCGCTTGGTCTCATGCAATTCCTTGCAGAATTGATAAACAATCGCTTCGTCGTCTTTCATGCCCGCAGGGTGCGCGCCTCGCGCCAGATCGTCCGCCACCTCGCGGGCGAGCCCCGCCTTCAACGCCAGCGGCTGGTGGATAAACCACTCGACCTGTGCGTTCCACTGGCGCGCGGTGATGAGGATGGCGAATTCGTTCAGTCGCAGCGGCAGCGCGCTACTGAAGCGCAGATACTCGCCGACGGCCTGTGTGCGGCTCGCCAAGTCGGGGCTACGCAAAAATAATGACGTGGGTCCGTCCGGATTAAAGCGCCCGCGAGGGCTGTTGGCCATGTCGCGAACCACCTTGCGTTGCGCCTCGGTCATTTCGCTTTCGATCAGCGGCTTGAAGCGCGGCGTTTGCGCCTGCGCCTGCAACCCCGCAAACGCGAGCACGCATCCTCCGGCAATGGCAATCCATTTCATGGCACACCTCCATTTTGAAATTTGATTTGTGCGGAATTATGCGCGAGGCGGACAGGGAATGCAGGGCGTGCGCGATTGCCGGTCAGCCGCGCCGGACGTGCTACGATGGCAGGCACACCCATACCAACACACGCGATTCAAGGAGCGAATATGAAAGCAGCTTTTTTCAGGAAACACGGCGGGCCCGAGGTGATGGAATACGGCGACGTGCCCGATCCGGTGGCCGGCCCGGGGCAGGTGCTGATCGACGTACACGCGGCCAGCGTCAACGGCGCCGACTGGAAAGTGCGCGCGGGCAGTTACGCGCCGCTGGAAAATTTTCCGTATATACCGGGACGCGATTTCTCCGGCGTGGTGTGTGGGCTCGGCGCCGGCACGAAGGATTTCGCGGTGGGCGACGCGGTGTTTGGCGTGTGCGATGTCGGCCTGGAACAGGCGTACGCCGAGAAAGTCGCCAGCAAGGCGTCGATACTCGCGCGCAAACCCGACAACCTGTCGCACGTGGACGCGGCG
>CAMDDY010000143.1 GCA_945893125.1 Bordetella parapertussis | reverse complement strand
AGGCAATCCGCGCCGAAGCCCGATATCAACTCGGTTGACGCCTTTCGGCAAACACTGCTGAAGGCGCGTTCAATTGCCTATTCGGCCAGCGTGAGCGGCCGCTATCTGACCACTGAACTTTATCAACGGCTGCGAATCGCGGATGCGGTTTCCGGCAAAGGGCGGCTCGTCGAAAACGAACGCGTCGGTGCGGTCATCGCGCGTGGCGAAGCCGAGATCGGCTTCGAGCAAATCAGTGAACTGATGCCGGTGCCTGGAATCGCACATATCACGCCGCTTCCCGGCGAATTGCAAAAACGATCCACGTTCTCGGTGGGCATTGCCGTGCAATGTCCCGACATATCTCTCTCGCGTCGGGCTATCGCGTTTTTCATTTCACCCGCCGCGGAAATTGCAATCAGGCAGAGTGGATTGCTCCCGGTGTCACCATTTGCATAGGTGTACAAGCACGTAACAGAACGTGTAGTACTGGTTGGTGAGTCGCGGCTGTTATTGCGTGAGTGGAATTAGCACAATGGCTGTCTATGTTAGACTAAAAATAATTGCTTCACATGCGGGTATTGGTTTTTCTTTTTCGCCAAATAGAAGGAATAAAGCGGTGAAACACGGAAAATGCATTGCGATCAGCTGCGCGGTTTTGCTCGGCGTTCTCGGCTTTCAAGCCAACGCGGCCGCCGCCTATCCGGAAAAGGCCATTCGTATGATCGTGCCCTGGGCGCCCGGTGGTGGGTCAGACGTGAGCGGCCGGATTATCGGCGCAAAGCTCGGCGAGTTACTGGGGCAACAGGTGATTATTGACAACCGCGCCGGAGCGGCCGGGAATATCGGGACAGCCACTGCCGCAAAAGCCGACTCCGATGGCTATACCCTATTGCTGGCTGACACAGGGTTTTCAACTGGCATGGGTTTGTACGGCAAAGTGGGCTATCACCCCACGAAGGACTTCGCGCCGGTCTCACAGATTGCGCTTACGCCGATCGTGGCGGCCGTGCATCCTTCCGTGCCGGTGGCGAATATGAAAGCGCTGATCGAACTCGCTAAGCGCAAGCCGGGTCAACTGACGGGCGGCTCGGGCGGCACCGGCGGTAGCGTTCATCTCGCACTGGAACTCTTTCAACTGGTTTCCGACACAAAAATCACGCACGTGTCGTACAAAGGAAGCGGGCCGGCGTCGGTTGATTTGGCGAGCGGTCAGATTGATCTGATGTTCTCCACCGCGCCGCCGATTATTCCGTTGGTTCACGGCAAACGAGTGCGGGCGATTGCCGTGGCCAGCGCGGCGCGTTCCGCGCTGTTTCCGGAACTGCCGACGATGAAGGAATCAGGCGTCCCCGAATTTGTGGTTTCCAACTGGTATGGTGTTCTGGCGCCAATCGCAACACCCAGACCCATCATCGATCGCTTGCATCGCGAAACCGTGAAGGCGGCATCCCTGCCCGATGTACGTCAGCGTTTTGCCGGCGCCGGACTTGAACCCATGTCGAGCGAGACGCCCCAGGTATTCGGCAAATTCGTCGGCGATGACATAGCCCGCTGGGAACGTGTGATCAAACATGCCAATATCAAACTGCAATAGTGTCTGAAGCCGCGCATCAACCCGGTCCAGGCGTATCGCCATTGAAGTAAACAACATGATTACCCGCATACCGGCCTGCCTTTACCGGGGAGGTACGTCAAAGGGCCCGTTGATATTGGCCCATAATCTTCCAGCCGATCGCGCGGTGCTGGATCGGGTCATGCTGGCGGCGATGGGGTCGCCGCATGCGCGGCAAGTGGACGGGATCGGCGGCGCGGAAACGCTTACCAGCAAGATCGCCGTGGTTTCGACATCCACTCGACCCGATGTCGACGTCGATTACCTGTTCATTCAGGTAAACCCGGAGTCCGACGTCGTTGACTACTCATCGAATTGCGGCAACATGCTCAGCGCGGTAGGCCCTTTCTCGCTGGAAATGGGGCTGGTGAAGGCGGACTCGCCGCGGACGCGAGTCACCATCCATAACGTAAATACGAATGCCGTGATTGAAGTTATTCTGCATACGCCCGACGGCGAGGCGTGCTACGAAGGTGATGCGGTGATCGATGGTGTTCCAGGAGCGGCCGCGCCGGTGCGGCAAAACTTTGCCGCGACCGTCGGCAGCAAGACCGGCAAACTGTTCCCGACGGGCCGAGAGACCGAAATCATTGATGGTATCGAAGTTACATGCATCGACGCCGCGGTGCCCATGGTCATAGTCCCGGCGTCCGCTGTCGGAAAATCCGGTTATGAGAGCAAGCTGCAACTGGACGCGGATTCCACGCTGATTGCCCGGTTGGAGAAAATCCGCGTCGAAGCAGGCCGCCGCATGGGGCTCGGCGACTGTAGCCGGCTGGTTATTCCCAAGCCCGTGCTCGTCGCGCCTGCCAGGGCGGGCGGAACCATCGCGTCCCGGGATTTTGTTCCGTTCAACTGCCACGCCACCTATTCGGTAACCGGATCGATTGCGCTTTCGTTGGCGTGTGTTGCGCCCGGCACGGTGGCGCACAAGGCCGCACAATTTCCATCGTCCGCCAGTTCAGTGATAACGATCGAGCACCCCGGTGGTGTTATCGGGGTGAATGTTCGAGTACGTCACACCGGGAACGGGTTGATGGTTGACGAGGCCAGTCTCGTGCGCACTTGCCGAAAACTTTTCGAGGGGCAGATTTGCATCCCGTCCCGAATTTGGGATGGCACGCAAAAAGCCGGCAGTGTTGCCGAACTCGCTCTCGGCGCGCTCGACGCTCTCGACGTTTAGCGGCATGCGCGGCATGCGCGTTGTCATCGGCAGCGACTGGCAGTATGATGAATTCGATTCCGCAACACCCCATCGGTTCCACGCCGTGATCGGCATTCATCGTATTTCATCAGGCGCATTCATCAGGAAAGTCACCAAAGAAAAGGGAGAAGCATGAGCACGCAAGCTGGATCAACCGCCCTCGCGGGCGTCAAAGTTTTGGACCTCACGCAATACGAAGCGGGCACCTCGTGCACGCAGGCGCTGGCATGGCTGGGCGCCGATGTGGTGAAGGTCGAGCAGCAAACCGGCGAGAACGGTCGATTCGCGTCCACTAACAGCGGTGATGTGGATTCGTTCTATTTCGTCATGATGAACTCGAACAAACGCGGCATGGTGTGCGATCTGAAATCCGAGCGCGGCCGCGCCACCATACTCAAAATGGCCGAAAAAGCCGACGTGCTGATCGAGAACATGTCGCCGGGCCGCGTCGAGAAGCTCGGCTTCGGCTGGGACGTGGTGAGCAAAATCAATCCGCGGCTCATCATGGCGCAGATAAAGGGCTTTAACCCCGACGGCCCCTACGCCAACTACCTGAGCTTTGACATGATCGCGCAGGCCGTGGGTGGCGCGTTTGCCATAACGGGTGAAGCCGGTGGCAAACCTTTGCGCCCCGGCCCGCATGTGGGCGACACCGGCGCCGGCATCCACTGTCTGGTCGGCATACTCGCGGCGCTGTATCAGCGCCAGTTCACCAACAAGGGCCAGCGCGTTGAAGTGTCGATGCAGGACGCGGTGATCAACTTCAACCGCATCTGCTTCGCCGGGCAACTGATGTTCGGCAAGCCCGTGCCGCGCACCGGCAATCAAAGTTCCATCGGTGCTGCCGCGCCGTCCGAGATTTATCACTGCAAGCCTTTCGGCGAAAACGATTACGTGATGGTCTACACCTCGCGCGCGGGCAACTGGCACTGGCTGCGGCTCTTGTCGGTGATCGGTCGCGAAGATCTTAAGGAGGATCCGCGGTTTTCGTCACCCGCCGCGCGCGTGCAGAACGCGGCAGCGGTGGATCAACTCGTCGGCGACTGGTGCAAGGGCCAGAGCAAGATCGAGGCCATGGAGAAACTGCAAAACGCCGGCGTGCCGGCGGGCGCGGTGCTCGACACGGCCGAACTTTCCAACGATCCGCATTTGCGCAAGCGCGGCATGTTCGCCACCGTCAATCACCCCAAGCGTGGTGAAGTCGTGGTGCCGGGCTGGCCGGTGCATATGTCCGAAAGCAAAGTGCCGGTGAAATGCGGCCCGCTGCTGGGCGAACACACCGAGGAGGTGCTCGGCGAGTGGTTGGGCATGAGCAAAGATGAAATCGCCGCGTACGTGAAAGAGACGCCGGTGATTTTTAAGAAGAAGTAAGCAAGCAAGGCAAGTCACACGTCACACACCTCTACCGTCATTCCCGCGAATGCGGGAATCCATAAGCCGTCGCTAGCGGCACTGTGTTATGGGTTCCCGCCTGCGCGGGAACGACGGCGTTGCACATCTTTCTGTTATTTCGTAACTATATGTTTTTAAAGGATAATTAATAATGGCAACCATCACCGGCAACGACCTCGTAGGCGAATCGCTCAAGCGCATCGGCGTCACCAACTTTTTCTTCATCATGGGCGGGCCGATCAATGACACGTTGACCGCCACCATGAAGCGCGGCATCCGCGGCATCGACGTGCGCCACGAGCAAGCCGCCGCGATGAGCGCGCAGGCGTATGCGCGCGCGCTGAATTTTCCGGGTGTGTGTTTTGGCGCATCGGGGCCGGGCACGATTAACCTCACCACGGGTCTGGCGAACGCGCTGATCGACGGCGTGCCGGTGGTGGCGTTCGGCGGATCGAGCCCGATCAACGAATACGGCAACGGTTCGTTTCAGGAAATCGACCAAGTCGCGATCATGAAGCCCGTCACCAAGTGGGCGAACCGCATTTATGAAACACGGCGCATCCCCGAGTTGATCGACCTTGCGTTCCGTCAATCGATCAGCGGCAAACCCGGCCCGGTGTATCTCGATCTGCCGTCGGACGTGATCAACAACACCATTGATGACGCGACGGTCGTGTGGCCTGACTTCAACAAAACCCTCGTGCGTGCGCGCCCGCAAGGCGATCCGGCATTGATCGAAGAAGCGATCAAGCTGCTGGAAAAAGCGCAAAAGCCGGTGATCCTGTCTGGCAGCGGCGTGTTGTGGTCGGGCGCCGAAGCCGAGCTACGCCAGTTTGTCATCGACAAAGGCATCCCCATCTACACCACCCCGCAAGGCCGCGGCGTGCTGGAAGAAGATCACCCGCAGGCGTTTTTGAATGCGCGCTCCTCGGCGATGAAAGAAACCGATTGTGTGCTGATCGTCGGCACGCGCTTGAACTACGTGTTCGGCCACGTCAAGCCGCCGCGGGTTTCCGCCAACGCGAAAATCATCCGCATCGACATTGATGCGAACGAAATCAGCGGCAGCCAGCGCGTGGATGTATCCATCACCGGCGACGCAAAAATGGTGATGAAGCAATTGCTCGATGCATCGGCCACACGCATCAAATCCAGCCTGTACGCGGGCTGGCGTGGACGCTTGTCCGAAATTGAAAACCTCAAAGCCCCCGAATCCGAAAAAGCCATGTCCACCAGCAACCTGCCGATCCATCCGCTGCGCCTGTGCAAGGAAGTGCGCGACTTCATTGACCGCGACGGCGTGCTGGTCGTCGATGGCCAGGAGATTCTGAATTTCGGCCGGCAATCGATCCCGACGTTTTTCCCCAGACACCGCATCAACTCCGGCACCTTCGGCACCATGGGCGTGGGCATGCCGTTCGCCGTAGGTGCAAAAATCGCGCGGCCGGAAAAACAAGTCGTGCTGATCCACGGCGACGGCTCGTTTGGTCTCAACTGCATGGAACTCGACACCGCGGCTCGTCACAACATCCCGATGATCGTGGTCATCAGTCTCAACGGCGGCTGGACCGCCGACCCGAAAGGCGACAAACCGGGGCGCAACTTGGGCTACACGCGCTTTGATTTATTTGCGCAATCGTTGGGGTGCCATGGCGAGCAGGTGGACAAGCCGGAGGATATTCGTCCTGCTTTAGAGCGCGCCAAGTTGGCGATCAAGAACGGCAAGCCTGCTTTGGTTAATGTGGTTACGGATGATAAGGCGCGGGCGGTTACTATTCGGTTTACAAAGACGGCGACGTAACTTCTATTATCTTCTTTGCGCGTAGCGCGTTTGAGTTGACGTCAGGCAATGCCCCGTGTTCGCACTGAAGCTCGCTTTGCACTTGGCAGCCGCAACGGGCCTCGCTCCGCTATATGGAAGGCTTGGGTGCAAGGTGACGAAGCATACGTAGCCAGCCGAATGTTCGGAAGCGACATGAAGGTCTCGATTCACTCGACTGGCCTGTGTCAGTGGTCACGCACGGATACTTGGGTCAAGCGCCAGCGGGATGCCCGCAACTCCGATCGACACGTCTTTCGTTGGACGGTCGGTCATCCTTTCTCTAACGAATCTCTGCTTGTGTTTCGAGTCGAGATTCCTGTCTCCGAGCTGCGAGCATTGCCACCGCCTGAAGACAAGAAGAAGGTATGGTGGGTTTCAGGCATGCCTGATGGGGTGACGGTCCGGTTCCTCTTCTATATGACGCGCCCATCAGAAGCTGAGCCTGTACCTGAGACTTCATCGCAGATGAGGCACTTGTTTTCGCTACGCCTTCGTAACGAGCGCTGGTTCGTTGTCTTTGTGGAAGTGATTTCCTTGTCCGCCACGGACATCGCGGAGGCAAGAAGTGTCGTACATGAGCAAGTGGAGCGGGCTGGCCTCATACCCAACGATGGACATCGCATGAGCCTATTCATCCAACCCCCACCTGGAGGCGGCGCGTATGGCCTCCTCGAACTCTGCCTCACTGAACGCGAACGTGCGTAACCTGCAATCCGTAACGCGCGTAACCCGCAATCCGTACGGCGCCAATAAGCGAGCGTAGGGTGGGCACGTCCTTTGTGCCCACGCGTTGCGATGGCGCATACGCGAGGCCGCGTGGGCAAAACAGGAGTCGTAACGCGAGTAACCCGCAATCCGTAGGGCGTCAATAAGCGAAGCGCATTGCGCCGCATGTGGCTCGTGCAATACTAACGCCATGTCCAATTACCGACGTGCATGGCACGCTGGCGGCACGTATTTCTTTACCGTCAATCTGCTGCAACGCCACGGCAACGATCTGTTGGTGCGGCATATTGATCTGCTGCGGCGGGTGGTCGCCGAGGTGCAGTCCCGGCACCCATTTCATATCCACGGATGGGTGGTGCTGCCCGATCATTTGCACTGCGTCATCGAATTGCCGACAAATGACATGGACTTTGCCCTGCGATGGCGGTTGATCAAGATGAACTTCTCAAAGGGGTTGCCGCAAACCGAGCGGCGGTCGAAGGTGCGCGTTGCGCGAGGCGAACGCGGCATCTGGCAACGGCGGTATTGGGAGCATCTGATTCGGGATGACGCGGATATGCAGGCGCACATGGATTACGTGCATTTCAACCCGGTGAAACACGGTTTGGTCAAACGCGTGGTCGATTGGCCGATTTCAACTTTTCACGGGCTGGTGAAGCAAGGCGTTTATCCGCCGGATTGGGGTGGCGGGGAGGATGCTTTGTTGTCCTACGTGGATTGACATGCGGCGCAATGCGCTGCGCTTATTGACGCCCTACGGATTGCCGGTTACGCACGTTGATGATCGACGCAAAACGCACGTAACCCGCAATGGGTACGGCGCAATCGTTATTGCGCCGTAGGTATACGTTCCAAACCACATGCGGCGCAATGCGCTGCGCCCTTCGGCTAGCTCAGGACAGGCTCATTGACGCCCTACGGATCGCGGGTTGTGTGCATTGATTCGGTGCGCCCGCACCATCCAGCGCGCCGAAACGGTGCGTATTTCGTTCGAAATCTGCTCAAGGGAATACAAACAACAGAGTTGGTTTCTCCGGCGCGAAATTTGCTTTTAAAGCGATCAATGGGCGATCAGGCGGCCTTGCGGCTGTATAGATCGCATTGAATGGATCGCCAAGTTGGAGCATGCGGAGTGGACGACAGTGCGTTGGACAAAAACACGCAAAGGCATGAAATAGAGCGGTATCTTGCGTCTATCTACGCTGGCTGCGCTGACGACAACGGCGGCAAAGTCGCGGATTACATTCCGGAACTTGCCGGGGTGGAACCGGACCGGTTTGGCATTGCGGTTGCCGCCGTGGATGGCCGACTATGGACGTGCGGCGACGCCGATACGGCGTTTACGATTCAGTCCGTGTCCAAGGCTTTTACGTTTTGCATCGCGCTTGAACTCGTTGGCCGTCAGAAGGTATTAAGTCATGTGGGCGTGGAACCCAGCGGTGACGCCTTTAACGCGATTGTGTTTGATCCGCATACCAACCGGCCCTTCAATCCGATGGTCAATGCCGGCGCGATCACGATCTCGTCGCTGATCCACAAGGCATTGGGTGACGAGGCCATGAATCTTGTGTTGCGCCGTTTCTCTGAGGCAGCAGGGCGTGAACTTGACATATCCGAGGCGGTGTATCGCTCGGAGACGCAAACCGGGCATCGCAACCGTGCCATCGCGCATTTATTGCTGAACGTCGGCGCGACGCAAGCGCCTGTCGAGCCGGGCCTGGATTTATATTTCCGGCAGTGCTCGATCTTGGTCACGGCCACTGACTTGGCAAGAATGGGCGCGACGCTTGCCAATCTGGGCCGAAATCCGCTGACGGGCAAGCAGGTGTTTGACCTGAGTGCCGTGCGCGATACGCTGTCCGTCATGTTTACCTGTGGCATGTACGATTACTCGGGCAATTGGGTGCTGGACGTAGGCGTACCCTGCAAAAGCGGCGTAGGCGGCGGCATCATGGGGGCGGTTAACCGGCAGCTTGGCATCGGCACTTTTTCGCCCCGGCTGGATGAGAAAGGCAATTCCGTGCGCGGGCTGCATGTATTCAAGCAACTCGCCGACGAGTTCGGTTTGCATGCGTTCGAGTGTACCAATTTCGGCTCCGAATTCGTGCGCGGCTTGCTCTGACGGTGCGGGAAAAACAAAGCACGGTTGGGCTGCCAAGCCCAACACCAGCGGTGCATCACGCACGAGCGTTGAGGTTCGCTGCGCTCACCACCAACCTACCGGGTTCCAGATGTGTGTCCATTCATCACCGAGCCACCCATCAGCGCCGCCGCGCATAACCAGAATACCGGCGCCAGTCCCATCACCGCACCCAGCGCGCCGAACAGCGGCGGTATAAAAACGTGGGCGCCGTAACTCACCGCGAGGCGCATGCCCACGGCTTCCGCCGAGCGGTCTTTGGGGGCGGCGTTGAACGCAAGCTCCATCGACAGCGGCAGGCCGCAGCCGATGCCCAAGCCTATGATGAATGCGAGCGGCGCCAGCAGCCACACGCTGCCGGTGAACGGTATCAGGGCGAACGCGCATGCGGGTACCGCCAGCGCCAGTATGAGGATGCGCCGCTCGCCCAGGTGCGCGGACACCAACGGCAGCAAACCGCGCGTGATGATCGCCGCGAGTGCGTAGGCGCCGATGATAAGTCCAATGGTGGTGGCGCTAAAGCCGAGGCTGCGTCCATATACCGGCATATAGAGATTAAATAAATCAAAGCCGATCATGAAGGCGCCGTTGGTGATAAGCGCCATGCGCATCGCGGGCAGCGCCAGCAGATCGCGGCTGCTGCGCGGCGCTGTGGCCGCTTTGGCATCCAGCGGTTTTGCCGCCGGGAAATGTTGCCGGAAAAAAAACGCCACCGCCAGCCACAGCGCGCTGAACACCGCGGCGATAAGAAACGTCACGGTCGAGTTGAAATTATCGATGCACAGTCCGATGAATATCGGCCCCATGCCGTGCCCGAACGATTCGCGAGTGCATACCAACTGTAATGGCGCTTGCGCGTGGCGTCCGTGGACAGCATGCCGACCAGATTCTGCAACGCCAGCACGAACAACATGTTGCCAAAGCCGCCGATGGCCGCCGAAAAATACAGCGCGCCCAGACCCGGCCACACATACGGAATGGCGAGACTGAACGAATAGCCGGCGATGCCCCAGTAGATCAGCAGCTTGTTATTGAAGCGGTCGGCGACGCGCCCTGCATAAATCGCCAGCAGCAATGGAAACAGCCCGTGCAGCGCGAACAGTATGCCGATTTGCAGCGGCCCCGCGCCCGCGTCCACGGCTGCGAGCGTGACCAGAACGCGATTGCCCTTGGAGGCGAAAAACAGCGCGGTGGAGAGCGTGAGTATGAGTACGAGGGCGGCAGGCATGGCGAATCGATTATAGCTTCGCAAGCCCGGTAGGTTGGGCTGCCAAGCCCAACACCAGCGGTGCATCACGCACGAACAAGCGTAGCCCGGATGCAACGGTGTGTAATCCGGGGTTCTGCACCAGCCGCTGACCCCTGTAATACGCTGCGTTCCTTGCAAGCTGCTCGCTAGCGGGATTATGATTTGGCTATCGAGCGATACGTGCAGAGCGCTTCGATTGGGTTAAGTGGCGGGCAAAATCGTCCACTCAATGCAAAGAAGTCACTAACGGTAGAATAAACTCACCAATGGAGAGTCCGATGAATAATACAAGCACAATCATTTCTTTTGTCATCGCGGCATTGATTGGAACCATCGCAGTCGCTGCAGATACGTCGACTTCGAAGAAGCCGGTGGCCCCCGGCGCCTTATGTGATACGCAGCACACGAAAGCGTGTCAGGATGGTGCTACACCC
>CAMDDY010000142.1 GCA_945893125.1 Bordetella parapertussis | reverse complement strand
ACAGCCGCTCATACCAGATGTAGGCATCCACCGAACGCCAGCCTTCGCCCACCTTGCCCAGCACGGCTGAATTCGGCACCTGCACGTCGTTGTAAAACACCTGCGTGGTGCCGATGGCGCGCTGCCCCAGCGTTTTTATTTTTTTGATGTCGATGCCGGGCAACTTGGTGTCGATCAAAAAGTTGGTGATGCCTTCGTGCTTTTTCCCATCACTGGAAGTGCGCGCGATCAGCAAACACAAATCGCTGATGTCCATGCCGGAGGTAAACACTTTTTGCCCGGTGATGGAGTACCCGCCTTCTCTTTGCGTGGCGCGTGTGGTCAGTGCGGCGGCATCCGAACCCGAATGCGGCTCGGTAATGCCGAAGCACACCGCGATCTCGCCCTTCGCGACGCGCGGCAGGATGGATTGCTTTTGTTCCGGCGTGCCGTCGCGCATCACCGCGTAGCCGCCATAGGTTAGCGTGCGGAACACCCACATGCCGAGCTCTTCAAACGCATAACCGCATTCTTCCAGCAGGATCGCCAGATCAATCGCGTTGCCGCCCGTGCCCCCGTATTCGGGCGGCACGATCAGGCCAAACCAGCCGTTTTTCGCCAGCGCGTCGTACGCCTCGCGCGGTGGGTGCGCGTCTTCGTCGCACTGGGCGGCGTATTCCGGCGAACACACTTTGCTCAGCAGTGCGCGCAGATGCTCGCGGATTTGGTCTTGTTCGGGGCTGAATGAATGATCCATTACAAAATCCTTGGTAAGCGCCGCGCGTAGGATGGGTGAAACCCATCCTACGCTCCGTGCATAATCGACGTTAGCCGTTGTCGAGTTTCGCCAACGCCAGCACCCGCTTCGCCCGCGCGTACATCGCGTAGTCGATCAGCTTTCCTTCCACCGCAATCGCCGCCACGCCGGTTTTCTCCGCCACCTCGAATTCAGCAACCACGCGCGTATACCAAATCACTTCGGATTCCGGCACGGCGTACGCCTTGCGTATCGGCGCGATCTGCTTGGGATGTATCGGCGTACGGCCCAGGAATCCCAGCCGCGCGGAAGCAATTGAATCTTTGATCAAACCTTCTTCATCCGCGATATCCGAAAACACGCCGTCGAGCGGATACGCGCCCGCCGCGCGCGTGTCGTTCAGCACTTTCGATTTTGCATACAGCAGTTCCGTGCCCTCGATAGACCACGCGCAACCCAGATCGGTTTGCAGATCGCCATCGCGCGCGCTGCCAATACACGTCGCGGTTACGCGCGAAGATGCTTTGATGAGTTGATAGCAGTTATAAACGCCAAGCGCGCTTTCGATCATCAAACAGATTTCAACGCTGCCGGGTTTCATGCCTCTTGTAGCATTCGCCGCTTCCAATTTATCGAGCAGCGCGGCACAGGCTTGGACTTCTTCGACCGTTTCGCCCTTAGGCAAAAAAATCGCATCGAGCCCGGGCCGCACCACGGCGGCCAGGTCTGCTTCCAGCATGCCGGTCGCCGGGCTGTTGGTGCGCACAAAAATGCTCGGCGCGGTTTTACCGGAGGCCGCAACACTATCAATCTGCGTCGCCACCAGCCTGCGCGCCTCCGGCTTGGCGGCTATCGCCACCGAATCTTCGAGATCAAATATCACCGCATCGGCGCCGGACGCCAGCGCCTTGGCCATCACGCGATCGTTCGCGCCGGGGGCAAACAGTGCTGTTCTAACAGGTTTCATGATTAAATATAACTATTTGTTTTTATACACTATTTTGCATAACTCTCTACGCGCATCGGCGGATTGCCGATCTCGCCCAAGCGCCCATCCTGCGCCATGATTTCAATAAAATTTTCCAGCGCGTGCCACGCCGGCGGCATGCCGAAGTTGGCACTGGTCTGAAAAATCACTTCCATCACTTCGCGCGGGCTCGCGCCCTGCCGCATCGCGCCGCGCATGTGGCCCTTGGAATTGGTCGCTTCGCCCACCGCCAGACAATCACCGACCATGCACAGGAGCCGCGTTTTGTTATCAACGATACCGCGCGTATACATATCGCCGTAGCAAAATTGCTCCCACAAACCGGCAAAATCACTGTCCATGATGTCTATCCAGCTCAGGATATTGATGTGATGGTGCGGGCGCATGGTGAGCCCGCTACTCACCGCCAGCCAGCCGTGTTTGTCGATCAACGGCTGCGTGCGTGGATCGGCGACATCATCCTGGTGCCAGGTTTTTTCTTCTTCGGCGCGATTGCGCTTGCTGTCGGTGCCGTCGAGCGGTAACTGCGATTTTTTCAGTTCCGGCAACAAATCAAGTTCTTCAACGATTTTGTGAAACGTGCGAATCGCCGGATCCACCGTGACCAGCCCGCCGTATACCTGGCACTGCAAAATAATTTCAGCGATTTCACGCACCGGCACCTTGGCCGCCAGCGCCGCGCGCACCGTGTCTTCCATTAACGGCTGCGCCTTCGCCATGGTGTATTGGCCGATCAGCACCAGCAGGCGTGTGCGCGTATCCAGCGCGGGCCGGCGTGACAGGCCTGTGATCTGATACTTCAGCCACGCTTGCGTGAAATGCTGATCAATGTCGTCGCGCTGCGCGAGACGCTTTTTAAAAGCCTCACCTTGAATTTTGACGCCGGTATCAAAGGCATCCGCGCCGTATTTGGTACGCAACTGCGCGCACAAATCATCAGACATATTTATACCCCGGAGTGTTCAGAATGGAAACGCAGATTCTAACTCAGCGGCCGCACGCCGCATGCCTTTGCCACACTATGGGCGTGATGCATCGTCAGGGCCATCCGCTATAATCCGCAAAAGGAAACAGGCAAAGGGGCAAACGATGCTTAATCCTGCAAACAAAGTCTACGGTCCCAACCCGCGTGCGCGCAACATCATGCTGGGTGTGTGGCTGCTGTTTGCAGGGTCTCTTACCCTGTCCGGAATCATCGAACGTGATCCGGCAATGGTGTTGGTCGCGGGAATATTCAGCGCCATCATGCTGCCGATCGTCTGGTTGGCATTTCGCGCCACGAAGCTGGTGCTGACGGCTGATGGAATTGAATTACGACAAGCCGGCGCCCACGTCTCTACACCCTGGAGCAATGTTGCCGCCATCCGCACGCAACGTGGCGCGGAAGGATTGATATTGCACCAGCCCATGACCGGCAAAGGCGCGGAAGGCCTTGCGGCGGTATCCGGCATGTCAATCGGCGGTGCGCCGATGTACGGTGAAGATATCCGCCAATTACTCCATGAAAAACGTTTTATTTCGCTCAACGGATTTTCGTATTGGCTGCACAAGGGTGATCTGCACGAGGCGATCAAGGCGCGCTCAACCACACTCAGCAGCGAACCTGCGCAAGCGCCAGACGCAGCATCAGCCGCAGAAAAAACGCCCCGATCCCGCATCGCGCTGATGTTAGCGCTGGGCATCTACGCCTGTGCGAATGGTGTCGCCGCCGTATCGCGTTTACGTGCCCGGCAGTACGGCTGGTTCGTGTTCTCGTTGCTGCTGGCGATGATTCAGGCGCTGATCGCACTCGCCGCGCTTGGCTCGGCGATCAAAATGCTCAGCGGACGTTGAATCTGTTCCAGCTTCAATCGCTTATTCGATCTTCAATCCAATGGCGCGCACGATTTTGCCGTACTTGTCGATTTCGCTTTTGAGATAAGCCGCCATCTGCGCCGATGATCTGGCCTGCGGTTCGACACCTATCGCCGCGAAGCGCTCGCGTACGTCCGGCAGACTCACCGCCTTGGCGAGTTCCGCATCCAGACGCGCGATGATGTCTTTCGGCGTCGCCGCCGGCACAAACACCGCGTTCCACAGTACATGCTCGTACCCCGGCACGCCGGCCTCGATCATGGTCGGCACATCCGGTGCGCTCGGCGCGCGTTTACCGCCTGTTACCGCCAGTGCTCTCACCCGGCCCGTGCGGATATGCGGCAGCCCCTGCGCCATGCCGGAAAAATACGCCGCCATCTGCCCGCTGATGACATCCACCGTCGCCTGCCCGCCGCCTTTGTAAGCGATGTGCGTCATCTCGGCGCCGGTCATCGAACGAAACAACTCATACGCAAAGTGATCGGAATTGCCAGCACCCGACGACGCCACATTCATTTCGCGCGGTCGTGATTTGGCCAGCGCGATCAATTCCTTCACCGACTTCACCGGCAGCGACGCATTGATAATCAATATATGCGGCCCGGCGGCGGCCTGCCCCACCGGCGTTAAATCGCGAAGCACGTCGTAGCCCAATTTTTGATACGCGCTGTGCGCCACCGCAATGCCGGTATTGGCATACAACGCCGTGTAACCATCCGGGGGCGACTTCGCCACCACTTCGGCGGCAATGTTCGCGCCCGCGCCGGGGCGGTTCTCGAACACCACCGTTTGCCCCAAGCCTTCGCCGAGCTTCTGCGCGACGATGCGGCCCACCACGTCACTCGAACTGCCGGCGGGGAAGCCGATAATCATGCGCACGGACTTTACCGGGTACGCCACCTGCGCCTGTGCAAAAAAAGGCGCGGCCAACAGCGCCGCGCCCCACAGCAATGGCAATGCTTTTACCACCGCCATCACTCCATGCTCTTCACGTTCGGCCCGGCGACAAGTTCCATTTCGGTCATCGCAATAATTTCATCGGCGGTAAATCCCGGCGCCACGGCATCGAGCACAAAGCGCTTTCCGTCCCAACGCATTACCGCAAGGTCGGTCACGATATAACTCACACAGCCCTGCCCGGTCAGCGGGTAGCTGCATTTTTTGCGCAGCTTCGGGCGGCCCTTGCTGTCGCTGTGTTCCATCACGATGATGAGATCGCCCTTGCCCGAGAGCAAATCCATCGCGCCGCCGATGCCGCCGCGCTTGGCGTCGGCCGTGCTCCAGTTGGCGACACTCGCGGTTTGATCCACTTCATACGCACCGAGGATCACGGTATCAATGTGGCCGCCACGCGCCATTTCGAACGAGGTCACGCTGTCGAAGAACGACGCGCCCGGCTGCAACGCCACAAACTGCCCGGCGGCGTTATACACATCCGGGTCGATGTCTTTTTCTTCGGTGACCATTTCGCCATAGCCCAGCACGCCGTTTTCCGCGTGCAGTATCACGTCGCGGCCCTTGAGGTAATTCGACACCATCGTCGGAATACCCACGCCGAGGTTCACATAGGTATGCTCGCGCACCAGCTTGGCGGCATTCTTGGCGATCTGCTGGCGCGTCACCGCCGGCTTGTCGTTGTACAACCGCGGCTTGTCCGACGGCCGGCGCTCCGGACGGCGGTAGGCCTTGCCGTCCATGGTTTCCCGCGTCAGCATCACGCGCTCGACGAAGATACCCGGCAGATCGACCAGCTCCGGCGGAATCACGCCCGGCTCGACAATTTCATCGACTTCGACGATGGCGATGCGCGCGGCCTTGCCGAATGCGGGATTAAAATTCTGGCTGCCGCCGCGGAACTGCACATTACCCAGCCGGTCGGCGCGATAGCCGCGCAGCAGCGCGTAATCGAGGTGTATCGCTTTTTCCAGCACGTATTGCTTGCCATCGAACTCGCGCAACTCGCGACCCGCCACCAAGTCGGTACCGACGCTGGTCGGCGAATAAAACGCCGCCAATCCCGCGCCGCCCGCGCGGCAACGCTCGACCAGTATGCCCTGCGGCACCAGTTCCACTTCGAGGGTGCCTTCGTTGATTTGCTGCTCGCTCGCGGTGGGCGTGCCGGGACGCACCGAAAACGCGACGATGACTTTTTTTACCTGTTTGTTTTCGGCAAGGATTTGACCGCGCGTGGCACCGGGGTCGCCCAGCGAATTCGCCACGATGGTAAGGTTCTTCGTGCCTTTATCGCGCAGCGCCATGATCAGTGTGGTGGCAAAACGATGCGCGACGCCAAAACCGGCGATGGCCACGGTGGCGCCGTCTTGAATATCCGCGAGCGCCGCTTGCGGCGAATCGACTACCTTGTTCATGTGATGTCTCTCTTCTGGTTTGGAAATAACTGAAAACACGGGAATGCCAGACAGCGGCGACGGCTGGTCCGCCGGATGGGTGCGACCTTAGCAGTCTGATTTTAACCCGTCAACGTTGAGTCCATACTACTGGCGCCCCGCCCGCCGGCGGCGGAAACGTATATTTACGGCGCGCTGCAACCCGTCCTAGAATAGCCTCATCCCGCGCTCAACCCATCTGTTTTTCACACTGGAGGACCCACCATGAACTACGAAGCCCAATTCGCCGAAACCGTTTTGCTGCGCGGACACAACGGCGACCCGATCGACGCCTACCTCGCGCGCCCGCTGGGCGCGGGGCCGTTCCCCTGCGTGGTGATGATTCACCACATGCCCGGCTGGGATATCTACAACAAGGAAATCGCGCGCCGCTTTGCGCACCACGGCTACGCGGCCATCTCGACCAATCTGCAATTTCGCGAAGGCAAGGCCACGCCCGAAGAAAACAGCGCCAGCGTGCGCGCCGCCGGCGGCATGCCCGATGCTCGCACCATGGGTGACGTGCAGGCGGCCATCAACTACATGCGCGCGCTGCCCTATTCCAACGGCAAAGTCGGCATCATCGGTTATTGCTCCGGCGGGCGTCAGGCGTATCTGGCGGGCTGCACGTTAAAGGGCGTGGATGCGGTGGTGTCCTGCTACGGCGGCGGCGTGGTCGCCAAACCCGAAGAACTTACCGAACGGCAGCCGAAGGCGCCGATTGAATTCACCAAAGACATGCAGTGCCCGATCCTCGGCCTGTTCGGCATTGAAGACACGCGCCCGTCGCCTGCGGATGCCGCAAAAACCGAAGCCGAACTCAAAAAACACGGCAAGACCTACGAGTTTCACACTTATGAAAACTGCGGCCACGCGTTTTTCGCGGTGGATCGCCAGCAGTATCGGGTGCATGCCGCGCTGGATGGGTGGAAGCGCGTATTTGCCTGGTTCGGAAAGTATCTGCACTGAGAAAAGCGCCAACACCAAACCGCAGCAAACGTAGGATGGGTGAAACCCATCACAAACACTGGCATCTATCGGGATGCAAGCTCGGATTGCGATGGGTTTCACCCATCCTACATGAACTACTTCTTGCCAAGATAACGTTTACTGATCACGCCGCCTGCCATCAAAAACCCGGCGTTGGTTAGAAACACCGCAGCGTATCCTACCGTGGAACCCACCGCGCCGAAAAACAGCGGAATCACGAAGTGTGCGATCTGATTCACCGTGATACGCATGCCCGCGGCCTCGCCCTCACGCCCTTTGGGTGACGCGTTGAACACCATGGTCATCGACAACGGCTGTCCCACGCCGGCGCCGATACCCAATAAAAACGACACCGCTGCCAGCATCCACGCGCCGCTGAACAGCGGAAACAAACAAAACGCCGCGCATGCCACAAACATGGCGTAGGTCAACGTCTGCGTTTCACCCAGCCGCTTGACCGCAAACGGCAACAGCGCACGCACCACGATGATCGCGACGGCAAACGCGCTCAGCACCAGACCGATGGATGTGGCAGACATTCCCAGCGAGTGCGCGTAAATCGGCATGAAAAACTGATACACATCCCACGCCGACGACACGATGCCGCTGGCGATCAGCGTATGGCGCAACGACTTGATCTTGAGCAACTCGAACAGCCCGCCTTTGACAACCGCGGATTTGACATGCACATGCGGAATCCAGCGCGAGCCCAACGCCGCCATGATGATGGCGGGCACCAACGCCAGGGCCAGCACCGCAAACGTGCGTGCATGGCCGATATTGTCTATCAGCACACCACCAATCAGCGGCCCGCAAAAATTTGCCGTGGCATAGCCGAGACTCAACAAACTGAAGTTGCGCGCGCGCGCCTCCGGACCCGCCGTCGCGCCCACCAGCGTTTGTATCGACAACTGAAACGTCATGAACGAAATGCCGAGCAGCGACGCCACGACATACAGCGTCGTGATCGAGGGAAACAACCACGGCAGCAACAGCGCCACAAATATGCCGCTGGCGCCGCACAGCAGCGGCAGCTTATAACCGATGCGATCCGCCATGCGCCCCATCGGCAACGCCAGCACCGTCGGTAGCGCCGCATACAACGCGACTATCGTGCCCACCACAAACGGCCCCGCGCCCTGATCGACCGCGAACAGCGGCACCGCAAGGCGGCTGCCCGCAAAACCGATGTGCGTAAAAACCGCCATCGTAATGAGGAGATAAAGGGTCACGGCAGGAAGTGTTCCAAAGCGGCCAGATTACAAAATTACGCACAAGGATTCGCGCATCGGTTCGCGTATGCGTTCGGCCAGCCGTTCCGATTATAACGTAACAATATGTTTTTATTGAGTATTTTTAATCCGCGGCAAAAACAGGCCCAACGCATGCGAGGAGACATCTCCGCCGCACCGCGCGCTATCGCTCTGCGACCGCACGTGCTACTCGGCCCTACCGGTAAAGGCGAGCATGTCACTGACCTGACCGTCTATCCTCATGAGCTCGCTGCGTACGCGGGCATGACGGCGCTCCGCGATCCGCTGCGCTATAGCGACAAGCACCACGCCCAACCAATAGGGCAATGGCTTTCCCGACTGTCCAAACCGTTTGCAGAACCGTAACACCGGTTCGCTGAAGATACCGGCACGGTGCCAGCCGCGAAAATCGCCCCTAATACTAAATGCAACCTGGTCTTGCTTGATGCCAACAAAATCACTCTCCTTAAAAGGTCTGCGTCTTAACCACGTCATTTTGACACACGCGGCCCTTTCGAGTGCGGGCTAAAGCATATTTACTGCCCATGCGCTCACTACTACCTCGGCTTGAACTGCGTATCGCGTATCAGCTTCGCCATTCGCTCGCGTTCCGAGTGCATTTCTTTTGCGGTTTCGCCGGGCGAGGTAAAACGCGGCTCCGTTCCCAGCACGGCGAGCTTTTGCACCACGTCAGGCATTTTCAGCGCGCGGCTTATTTCGGCGTGCAGCTTGGCGACGATTTCCGGCGGCGTGCCTGCCGGCGCCAGCACGCCCTGCCACGATCCCGTCAAAAATCCCGGCATACCGGATTCGGCAATCGTCGGCGCATCGGGAAAACGCTCCGCGCGCCTGTCGCTGCTGACCGCCAGCAGCCGCAACCGCCCGCTCTGGATATGCGGCACCGTCGGCAACATGCCGTTGAAAAACACATCGGCCTGCCCGGTGACCACATCCATCACCGTCTGCATGCCGCCGCGCCCGGTGATGTAGGCCCACTGAATGCCCGCACGTTGCGCGAAATCGATCCCCGCCATCATCGACGCACCCGCCAGCGCCCCCGCATAGTTCAATGCGCCCGGCCGCTGCTTCGCCAGCGCGATCAACGCCTTGGGTGTCGTCACCGGCAAACTCGGATGCACGCACAACACATGCGGCGAATACGCGATCACCATCACCGGCGTGAGATCGCGCAAATAATCAAACGAAGGCTTCGCGTGCGACAACCACGAAATCAAAACCGACCCCATGTCGGTGGCGAGCAGCGTGTAACCATCCGGCTGCGCGCGCGCCACCACTTCCGTGCCGATCAACGCCGCGCCGCCGGGCCGCGTCTCGATCACGATTTGCTGCCCCCAGCGCTCGGTGAGTTTTTGGCTGATCAGGCGCATCAGCGTGTCCGACGTGCCGCCCGGCGGATACGGCACCACCACGCGGATGGCGCGGTTGGGGTAGGTTGCGGCAGGGTCTTGAGCGTGGGCGGATGTAGCAAGCACGGCACTCGCAAAAAGCGTTGGCAGGCAACGCGAAGCGTGTTCACGCGCCACTGTCCGCGTGGGCACAAACAACGTGCCCACCCTACTCGCACCATATTTCCGTATGCGCATTTTTTCAGATGCTATTTACGCCCGCGTATCGTACCCCGGCAACACCCGCATATCGATCACACAAGCCTTGCCGTCGCGAGCGGCAGCAATGCCCTGCTGCACCGCCGCCAATACATCCTCCGGTTTCTCAACCGGCCCGATACCCACCGCACCCTGCGAACGTGCCATGGCTGCGATATCGACAGGTGGATCGTCGATGCGCTGGCCGATCCAGCGGTTTTCTTCGGGGCGGCCACGCTTCACCGCCATTTGGCCTTGATGGCGTTCGTCGTTGTAGAACGAGCGGTTGTTGCACACGATAATCAGGCACGGAATTTGATAATGCGCCGCCGTCCAGATCGCTGTGTTGCCCATCAGAAAATCGCCGTCGCCGCAGACACCCACTGCGATGCGTTGGCTGCCTTTGAGCGCCAGCCCCGCGCCGACGGTCATGGGCGGCCCGGAACCCACGCCGGCGCCACCATCATGGCCGATGTAATCCAGCGGATGCCGGAAGTGCGTATACGCGCCGTTCCAACCGAGCGGGAAACGCGTGTAGCAAACATCGACGCCCTTGGTGGCTTCTTCCAGCGCGAGGCCGACACCGCGCAGCGACACTGCGTTGGGCGGCTTGGGCAGCGCGGGGGCGGCGGGAATTTTCGGCGGTGTGACACGCGCGGTGACGGCTTCGAGCAGCAGCGGCACGGCGGCATCGGTTTCGCACAGCATGAACACATCCATCGGCGGCAAACCAAAATGGTCCGCGCCGCCGCCGCGATGGCTGTGCTG